>NYXD01000055.1 GCA_002685435.1 Cryomorphaceae bacterium
ACCTACACATTTCTGCGTAAGTGCTTTATTTTCAGTGGGCCCACCAGGGCTCGAACCTGGGCCCACTGAAAATAAAGCACTTACGCAGAAATGTGTAGGTGCTTTACCATTTTATACAGTTCCTATCTGTTCGTATGGCCTTGAGATGTTTTTAATTTATCTGCCGATTAAAAATGCTAACTTTAAATGGTTTATGCGCATTACGGAAGCGCTCAAAACTTGAGCTTATATGATTTTATGTATTCCAATAAGCGTGCGCAGGCTATGACACACGAATTAAGCCCTTGAAGGTATGAGAGATCTTAAATATCTATTTGCGTATACAGTGCCTATTTCAGTATACATATCGCTTATTTCAACAGGGATCTGGACGTATTCTGCGGTTTTCTATGTTTTCTTGATCATCCCATTTTTGGACTTGATTTTGGGCGAAGAAAAAGACAATCTTCCCGACGAAAGTGTTGCCAGTATCCAAAATAAGTGGATTTTCGATGCCATGCTTTACTTAAATATTCCAATTGTATTTGGGCTATTATTTGTGGCATTTTCCTCAATCGAGACCAACGACTATAACACCCTTGAAACTATTGGCATTGCAATTTCAACGGGCGTTTTATTAGCAACAAACGGCATAAATGTAGCTCACGAGTTGGGTCATAGATCCTCGTATTTGGCACGATTTGCGAGTAAGCTCTTGTACATGCCTTGTTTATATATGCATTTTTATATAGAACATAATTTTGGTCATCATTTAAATGTTGCAACCCCAGATGATGGTGCTACCGCTAGAATCAATCAGTCGGTCTACTCATTCTGGTTTACTTCAATCACCAAGCAATATTTAGACGCTTGGAAACGCCAAAAAATAATCCTCGAAACCCAGAAAAAATCTTTCTTCTCTCTGAAAAATGATATGATTTTTTATCATTTGATACAGCCACTATACCTATTCAGTATCTACTCAATCTTCTCTTTTGAAGTAATGATTTTCGCGATTGTGGTTGGAATAATTTCGATTCTATTTTTGGAATGTATCAACTATATAGAGCATTACGGTTTACAGCGTCAAAAGTTAGCTTCTGGCCGTTATGAGCGGGTCAAGCCCCATCACTCTTGGAATTCAAATTTTAAAATTGGAAGAATTACGCTTTACGAATTAACAAGACACAGTGACCATCATTTCAAATCTTCAAAGAAATATCAAGTCCTGGATCATCATGAAGAGTGCCCTACACTGCCTATGGGTTATCCATCTTCAATCCTTTTGAGTTTTATTCCACCGCTCTGGTTTAGAGTCATGAATCCCAAAGTACCTCAGGTTAAGTAGGGGCAAAGATTTCGCTTAATGCGTTCAACTAATCCTTAAAGCGAGACCAAAGACCTGTATCGGGAGTACCCGCAGTAAACTGCACAGGACATTCATTGATGGCTTCAGGAAGCTCTAGTTTATAGGCATGTAGCGCGATTTGCTGCTTTAAATAAGGCTGCGCATTTCCATATTTCTCATCTCCGATAATGGGGCAGCCGATATGGGCTAATTGCACCCTGATTTGATGGAACCGCCCTGTTTTTGGCTTGATTTCAAGCAAGCAACCAAAGTCGGTGACCGCTAATGTACGGTAGCTTAATTGGGCAAGCTTTGCACCTTTCTTTTTGCCGCTTACGACCAGTGCCTTTTTATGCTCAACATCAGTCCATAAGTGATGTTCTAATATTCCCGAAGCGAGCTCTGGTGCTGAGCTGGTAATAGCGAGATAGGTCTTTTTGATTTGTCTATTTTCAAACCACTGATTCACGGTCTTAAGAGTACCCGGACGCTTTGCCATAAGTAAGATGCCGCTTGTCACACGGTCTAAGCGGTGGGTTATACCAACGAATGGAGTTTTTACTTTTTTACCTAAATGGGCACGTACCAATGCCTCGGCATTATCGGCCTCAAATTTATTGTGTTCGGAGATGGTCCCCGCAGGTTTAGTGATCACAATAATTTGATTGGATTCAAAAAGGATTTCAATAGCGGACATGGAGTTTTTCTAAGATGGACGGTAAAAGTAGTTCAATTTAAGGCTGTCCGTAGCAGCTTCCCGTAGGTTCGTGTATTTTAGCAGCACATTTGCGTAACCATGAAATTGAACCTTAGCGAAATACCGTATAAATTCAGACACTTTTATTGGAATAAGTACGTCTTGAAGCTTTTTAAGAAGGAGCGCTTTTTCATGTCGTACAGCTACCGCTACAAGGCCATCTGGTTCCGAAACTACAAGGTCGCTTCGCGCACCATCAATAATTACCTCACTGCAGATAGTACTCCCGGAGCATTGATCTACGGCTCTGCTATGCCTTATTCTAAATGGTCCGTACGGAACTTCTATAAGTTCGCTTTTGTACGCAACCCTGAAGAAAAGTTCATCAGCTGCTGGAAAGATAAGGTAACGGTTCAGAACTACTTCAGATTCACTCCTGAGGAGCATACTGCTATGCAGGATTTTGATAAGTTTCTCACCTGGGTGGAGGGTCAAGATGTGACCAAATGTGACGAACATTTGCGCGCGCAAACTTCCATCATTGATATTCCTAACATGGACTTTATAGGCCGATTCGAAAACTTCGATGAGGACTTCGCAAAAGTAGCAGAGCAACTGGGTACGCCCTATGAAAAAGAGGTAAGACTCAATGTGAATCGATCGCAGAAGAAGGTCGAACTCACAGAGGATCAACGCCGCAGATTACAAGCTTTATACCGTAGAGATTATGAGGTGTTTTACCCGGAGTTATTGATTGATTAATTCCCGTAGTACTTTTTCACCAAGGGCGTCAAATCCGTATTGTATTCCTGTGGTGTCTTTTTCTTACGGCTGCTGTTCACAGGAGTATTTAGTACTTTCTGAATGCTGGTTTTATCGGCTTTAAAGTTGAGCCAATTCAAAATACGCTCCGCTTCTTCCGCATTCGAAAAAAGATCTTCTGAGCGGACCGTCAAGGTTCTGTTCTTTCCAGCACCGGTCTTAAAATCATCAATAAAGGCATTCGTTGCATTCCACAGCCATGCAATTTTATCCTGCTGGCGTTCTATTCCTAAATCTTTGCCGGGTGCAATACGTCCTTCATCTGTGATGGTTTTACCCGTGTACCAATTTCTTTGGATACCCGAAGAGACAAAGCTATCTGGATGGCGCAGCAGGTGAATAAACTTAGCATTGGGAAACAATGCTGCCACAGCCGGAGCAAAAAAGGTTAGTCTATTGTTTGTTTCAACGTAGCGCAGATTCTGCAGTTGGCAATCCCGAATGGCTTCATACCGCCCGGCCATAAATGCACCTTTCGTAAACTCAATATTACTGGGGTCCGCATAGGCTAATTTACCTGTGTAGAGCATTTCAGGCAATGCTTCGTGTTCGATGTGTAACCCTTTTTCTAATTCAAAAAGACGGGTGAGCAGCATGGTCCCAACCCTCCCAGTAGAGAGTACAAAAACTGGCGCTGCATTGGCTAATACATCTTCAGGAAGTACTTCGCTATCTTTTAGGTGCCCGTGTAGTTTAGCACGTAGTTTTAGTGCTTTCCAATACTTCGTATTGAATTCAAACCATTCCTTTAAGAGTTTGTCTTTTCTCATACTTGGGGCAGTTTACGTTCCAGTAACTCTTTGAATTGAGCTCTAAATGAGCCACTGTCGTAAGCAGCGATATGTTTCTGCAGCGTGGCACGAAGTTCTTCTATTCGATCCGATTTTTCAAGTGCGCGCACAAGTGCAGGTATGGCATCTTCATTTTCATACCGTAATTCCTCAAACGGAACGACCTCTTTCTGACCACCGCTATTGTGAACGATCGGTATACATCCTGCGCCAATTCCTTGAACCGTTGTAATACCAAAGGGCTCTTCGCGTAATGAATGAATAAAAAAGGCTGCAGAAGTCAAGAGGTTGTTGCGCTCTTCTTCTGAAGCATCAGCTATTAGGTGAACGTTCGTCAGTTTGAATTCTGTAATGGCCTGTGAACATCGGTTATAGTAATCCACATCATTCTTAAAGCCGATCAGATAGAGCTCATATTCGCGAAGATCGGCCATCATTTTGATCTGCTCTAATTGACGTTTGTTCGGCGAGAAACGCCCTAGGCTCACTATGCGACGCCCTACTTTTTCACTTTGCTTAAAATCGATCGCTACAGGAGGATAAAGTATACCGTCAATTTTTGCGTTGTACTGCTCCTCAAAGCGCGCTGCGGTAAATGCACTGTTTGCGATTTGAAGGTCTCTAGCGCCCACTTTACGATGCCAATGGTAGCGTAAAGCATTCAATTGCATGGGGTCTCTTCCTATGTCTAAAAGTTTAGTCAACGAAATTCCTGTGATTAAGCGTGCTTTTCGCGGGTAGTGGACGTAGCTGATACTATTTAGTGAAGGATCTAGACCCAGGCTGGTATTGTTGCTGTTAATGATCAAGTCGTAGTCCTGGATATGTTTGTTGACGTCGCTGTTGAAGCGCGTAATGTTCCATTCAAAAGGCAGCTTCGGCTCTTTTATAGGCTTAAAGTTAAGCTGGATCCGGGCGCCGTAATGTGCTTCAATATCTTCCAACGTAAGCCGATGACGATAGCAATAAAAATCCGGAATGATTCCCATAGCATTCAAGACTTTCGTCATTTCGAAAGTGACCTGGAAACGACCTCCTAATTGGACTCTATTTTGAATGTATGCGACTTTCACTGGGAATAAAGGTACGCAGGCTTAGCGCAACAGTAGGTTTTTAATGAATTTTCTATTGACCAGTAGGGCGGCAACGACGATTAAGCCAGAAACAAAAAATTTAAGAATACCGTCAAGTGGAATTTTATAACAAAGTGCTCCCACGGCTAAGGTGCCTAATAAAATGGCGAGGCTTTCTTTAGTAAAAGGTTGAAGACCACTTTTTCGATAAATCATAACGGCCCGCATGGTATTGACGAAAACAACCGCAATTAAGCCGCTGTAGGCAACGCCTAATATTCCATAACGAGGTATAAAGAGAAGGTTGAGTATTACATTAATTAAGAGCATAATGGAACCAATTTGCATGTTCAATTGGTAGAACGGACTATTAGCGATGATTTCACCATTAGAACCGAATGCGGCATTGATGTACTTTCNAGCTAANGTCCANACCACNACAGGAATNGCNGGGTAGAANCGNTCTCCATCTGGAATGAGCGAAAAAATCCATTCGACATTAACCACNACGAGNATAACGTAAGCTGCATTCACAACCATTTGCGCACTCGAGGTTTTNNGATACATNTTTNNGAGCGCNNCCATATTNTTNTTATTCCAACTNGTNGAAATCTGGGGNGCNAGCATNTGNTTGATNGGCCTGCGTATNCCGTCTATNACNGAGCCCATNAAAAAGGCCATNCCATAAANACCNACGCTGTNCATGTCCGTNAGNATCGATANCATTTGAACATCNAGNGTATTTATNCCNATCTCTATGAGCACACTAAAGACACTGATCCAGGCAAATCGATTCACATCTCTGCCCATCGGGGCCCATAAGTGTTTTAAACCAAAAGCTGGCCTAACGCGGTTCCATCCGTAAAGTAAGGCGGCAATCCCTAGCGTTAAAGAAGCCCAAGCATATGCGATGAGCCAATGACTGAATTCAAATAGATCACTGTTAAAAAACAGCACTACGGCCAATGCTACCATAGCGAAGCGCATACCCATATTCTTGAGGAATACAGGAATGGTAATTTTCTTCGTTGTTGCAGCAGTAGCAACGGCCATAAGAAAAGCCATACCACTGACAATGAAAAAGCTGAGGTAGCNCAATAAATGCGCATCCTTAGGTTGGAAGTTGAAGTAGGGTGCGAGCAGCGGTCCACATAAAAAGACCAGGATACCCACAGTTATCATGAGTAGCGTACTTCGGCCGACAACAGCACTCTCAAACGTCTTTTTATCCTTTGATGGATCAGAATGAAACTTCGTGAACGAACGATGGACGCCAAAAAGTAGAATATTAGATAGGAGTACTGCAGAACGTTCCATCCAACGGTACATTCCTAGTTCNTCTGTACTGAANAGNTTGGGGAGCAGCCATAANTTGAGNACCGCNCCCAAAANAATCCCAGCGAGGTTAATCACTGCACCCGAAGAGATTTGTTTTTTAGCGTTGTTCATAGTNCCTNAGGCTTGGCTCAAATGTAGTGATTTACGCGGGAGATAAATAGCTGTTGACCCCGTGTAGATGAAGAGTTATAGGCCAATTTCCTTCAGCTATTCAACGTTGAAGATTAAAGAATAGTGCACCACGAACATTTACCATGCATACATGGTCTAGCCTTTAATCTTACTATCTTGCAAATATGAATGAAGCTTCCCTTCCTAATGTCATTATCGGCGGTGCCCCAAAGTGCGGTACAAGCAGTCTTTATTTTTGGTTATCGGCCCACCCAGAGGTGTTTGGAAGTCCTAAAAAGGAGACGTTTTTTTTCGCGGATAAAGTAAATAGGTTCAATGCCAACGCCAATGTGCACGAGCATGAAATGACAGAGTATGAAAGCTTTTTCAAGGGAGGTATGGACCAATCTATTCGTTTCGAGGCTACCGCGCACTATCTGTATGAAAGTACGGCACGGACCANCTTTTCTTCTTGGCCAAACCCGCCAAAATTGATTTTCTTATTCCGCGAGCCTTCGAAACAAATGTACAGTCACTANAAGATGGAACGCTACCGCACCAAGCGAGTNNNCATGNCGCTTTCNGANTACATTAANCGACCNCAGATNACGGATCANGTNGACTATGCGAAACACGTACGCGCTTGGCTAGATGTAATGCCCGAAGGTCATGTTCGTTTTTGGGCCTTTGAGGATTTCATGTCACGCAAACCTGAAGTCATGGCAGAAATTTCAGCATATATTGGAATTGATGCAGCGTATTACACAAATTTTGACTTCGAACACCGCAATGAAAGTGTGGCTATAAAGAGCGGGCTTTTACACCAATTGGGTCTTAAAATTCAGCCACTCATTCCACACGCAATTCAAAAAGCAGTTCTTCCGTTGTACATGAAGCTCAACAGCGGGGGACGTGTAGAGGACCAACCTGAGGATCAATC
>NYXD01000056.1 GCA_002685435.1 Cryomorphaceae bacterium
TCTACTAGGTTTGCTAAACGTGCAGAATAACCTGCTTCGTTGTCGTACCATCCTAGAACCTTCACAAGGTTTCCTTTTGCGCTCGTAACCCCTGCATCGAAAATACAACTGTGCTTATCGCCAACGATATCGGAGCTAACGATAGGGTCTTCGGTATACATAAGAATGCCTTTCAACGGGCCTTCAGCAGCTTCTTTCATCGCTGCATTGATTTCTTCTGCAGTCACTTCTCTGCTTAATTGAACCGTGAGGTCAGTTGCAGAACCAGTGATGGTAGGAACGCGCATTGCATAGCCGTCTAACTTTCCTTTCAACTGCGGCAATACTAAAGCAACTGCTTTAGCTGCACCGGTAGAAGTTGGAATCATGTTAACTGCAGCAGCACGAGCACGGCGCTTATCTGAATGTGGCGCATCTTGAATGCGTTGGTCAGAAGTGTATGCGTGAATGGTACACATGAAACCGCTTTCGATTCCGAATTTTTCGTCCAAAACCTTTGCCATTGGAGACAAACAGTTGGTAGTACATGAAGCGTTGCTTACCATGGTATCCGAATCGGTCAATTGGTCATCGTTTACACCTAAAACGATGGTCTTTATATCACCCGATGCTGGCGCGCTCAGTGCTACTTTTTTGGCACCTGCCTTGATGTGTTTTCCCATCCCTTCCGCGTCACGGAAGAATCCTGTAGACTCAATAACAAGGTCAACACCGATCTCACCCCATGGGAGCATTTCAGGATCACGTTGCGCGTAAACGGTAATTTCTTTACCATTGACGATTAAGCTGTTTTCAGCATGCGCAACAGTTCCGTTGAAACGACCGTGTGCACTGTCGTACTTCAAAAGGTGGGCAAGCATATCTACTGCCGTGAGGTCATTGATAGCAACTACCTCAACTTTATCACTTTCGATAAGGTTGCGAAATGTTAAACGTCCGATGCGGCCAAAGCCGTTGATTGCNATTTTTGTACTCATAGTTTGATGTGTTATGTGGCTAGAATTTTAGCAATAGTTAGCATTTCGTNGTCCAATTCCGTGGTTTTNGTGATNGCNTCACNNAANGNAGTAAAAACTACTTTTTGATTGATCATTCCCGACATGACCTTTTCTTGTCCCTGGATTAGACCTTTNATTGCGTAATGCCCTAAAACAGAAGCTAAAATTCGGTCATTCGTAGAGGGAGAACCGCCGCGTTGTGTATGTCCAAGGGTGGTCACTTTTACGTCGATGGATGGGAATTCATTTCGAACGGCGGATGCAATTTCAAAGATGTCGCCTAAATGATTGCCTTCTGCAACCATGATAATGTTCGAAGTCTTTTTATTTGCCTGTGCGCTGCGCAAGTCCGCAAACAGCTCTTCGTAAGTGTTTTTCTTTTCCGGCAGGATAATGCTCAAGGCACCCGTTGCAAGACCTGTTGAAGCGGCAATATATCCAGTGTCTCTTCCCATCACCTCTACTAAGAATAGACGGTTATGAGAAGAAGCCGTATCACGAATCTTATCAACACTTTCAATGACGGTGTTGGTCGCNGTATCGTAACCTATGGTATAATCCGTGCCGAACAAATCATTATCAATAGTTCCAGGAACCCCAATGACTTTTATATTGTGTTCTTCTGCGAGTTTTAAGGCGCCGGTAAACGAACCGTCACCTCCAATGACAATGAGTGCATCTATGTTTCTATCGCGAAGGTTTTTTGCTGCTTTTGCACGGCCCTCAGGTGTTCTGAATTCTTGGGAACGAGCACTTTTNAGNAANGTTCCGCCAAGCGCAAGAATATGCTTTACGCTTGAAGNCGAGAGTTCGATAATGTCGTTTTCAATCATGCCTTCATATCCCCGGTAGACTCCAAAGACCCTTTTACCGTGGTATAAAGCGGTCCTGACAACGGCGCGAATTGCGGCATTCATTCCAGGTGCATCGCCCCCTGAAGTAAGAACTGCGATGTTGTTAATTTCTGTTGACATAAGTGCAAAGGTAATAACTAAGTGTAAATGTTACACTTATTAATTTTTTGTCATTATCTTTAAAAGCAGCATATTTTACCTAAATACACGCAAGACACCGCTATGCCACAGCAATTTGAACTCAATTCGAACATCAGTGTAGACTGCGTCATCTTCGGTTTTGATGGCGAAAAACTCANGGTATTACTGATTGAAGAGAAAGATATCGGACAGGGTATGTTAAGGAAACGTCTACCCGGAGACCTTATCTTAAAAAACGAAAGCTTAGACGACGCCGCAGATAGAGTGCTCTATGAGCTGGCTACCCTTAGAAATGTTATATTAAAACAGTTTCACACATTTGGGGACCCTGGCCGAGTCAATGATCCTAAGGATAGAAAATGGTTGGAGTTGTATCGTAATGACCCCACCGAACGGGTTATTACTGCAGCCTACTATGCCTTAGTGAAAATGGACGATTTTCTTCCCAATCCCGCAAGTTTTGCGGGTGAGGCTTTGTGGTGCGATATAGAAGAAGTTCCAGAATTGGCNTTTGATCACAATGAGATTGTGGAGGTCGCATTGTGGAAACTACAGCGACACTTTGAGTTAAATAAGAGTGGGTACGAGCTCCTTCCACAGAAATTTACTTTAAATCAATTGCAGCAGTTGCACGAAGCAATCACTCAAGAAGAATTGGACAAAAGGAATTTCCGTAAAAAGGTGGTTCGCGAAAAGCTCGTTGAGGCGACAGACGAAAAGCAAGACAATGTGTTGCACAAACCGGCTCGATTGTACCGTATCAAGGTTTAATTTCCCGCTTTTCTCCAAAACCACCTCTGTTTAAGATAAATAGTGGGANAATTCTGTTAATGGGACCACGCTATGGATTTTACTTNAAGGCTCTTAAAGTGTACATTTGACTCTATAACTTAACAAGCGTAAGCAGATGAAAAGCACTTCTCGTTTTTTACTTTTCTGTTTTAGTTTCTTCTTCACCCAGTTAGCTGTAGCACAGATAGTTAACGGGACTGTAGTTGACGAGTACAATGAAGCGTTGCCTTCAGTCGTCATTACCATAGAGAACCAAAGCGGAACCATGACCGATTATAATGGTCAATACACCCTTAACCTTCNAAAAGGGACATACAACATTACCTACAGCTTCATCGGTTACGAGACGGTCAAAAAAACTGTTGCCGTTCAAGGTAATAAGGTAGTTAACGTTGTGATGAAGCCTTCGCAAACGCAGCTTGATGAAGTGGTTGTGGTGGGTTACGGTGTCGCCCGTCGACGCGATCTCACCGGTTCTGTAGTGAGTTTGAAGTCAAAAGAGCTTACTGACATTCCCACCCCTTCTTTTGAAAATGCCATTCAAGGTAAGGCGGCGGGTGTTCAGGTGATTACTGGTTCTGGGATAGCCGGTTCTGGTTCAATGGTTCGTGTTCGCGGGGTAGCTTCTATTTCCGCTGGAGGTGATCCACTTTATGTCGTAGACGGTATACCAATTACACAAGATTACTTTTTGAACGGTAATCGTGGAGGGTTCAATACAAACCCACTCGCGACGATCAATCCAAATGACATTGAATCGGTCGAAATATTAAAGGATGCCGCAGCAACAGGTATCTACGGTTCACGTGGATCCAACGGGGTTGTTCTGATTACTACAAAGAGGGGAAAATCAAAAAAGCTAACCTATAATTTCTCTGCACGCACGGGAATCAGCGCGCCGACAGCATTGCCTAATATGGCTACTAAGGAAGAGTACTTGCAGTTGTATGAAGAGGCTTGGGTAAATGATGGAAATGTCGGTGTTCCGGAATTGCCTGGTAATAGAATGAGTTGGGCAGAGGCGCAAGCGATTGAAGGAACCGATTGGATACAAGAAACCATTCGCACAGGCGTAAAGCAGGGCTATGATTTCTCTGCGTCGAAAGGATTCAAAGGCGGTAATTTCTATGCAGGCTTATCNTATAACGATAACCACAGTTATTTGGCTGGAAACTCGTACGAAAGAATCTCGGGCCGATTTAATGTGGATTACAATTTGGCATCAAATCTAAAATTGGGAATCAGCACCTCTATTTCACGAGGCATCAACAATAGAATTGATGCGGCTTGGTCTGGCGGTTTCGGTGAAGCCATGTCAAGAGCGCTTCCCATCTATCCGGTGCGCTATTCAGAGGATGAGTACGATGCGGATGGAAATATTGTTGCTTCAGCTGGTGACTATTGGTTGAAAGGCGGCGTAAGTTTAAACCCCGTTGCGCAGCGTTCATTAAAAGATTGGACGGCTATTGAGGACCGTACCATCAATAACTTTACGTTAGATTACAAAATCAGCGATGCATGGACCCTTCGCGGTCAAGGTGCTGTTGATTACATGCATTTTGAAGATCACATCTGGGAAAAACCAGGATACGACCCTACCTATAAAGATTCAGATGGAAATTTGCTCGGTCGTGCGAATATGTATACCTACAGTGTATGGAACACCTCTGGTAACGCTACGGCGAATTACATCAAGGATATTGGAGAAAACCACCACATTAACTGGTTGGTGGGTTCTGAATACCAATACAACCGAATCCTTCGCTGGGATGGGTATTACGACAGTGAGGCCACAGGTCAGATTCGCGAGACNGGNCAATATGTNAACGATCCGCTNAGTTACNTNGAGGAATANGCCTTTGCATCGGCCTTCACNCGTTTGAACTACAACTTCGCNGGCAAGTATTACGCGGAAGCGTTGATACGCCGTGACGGATCTTCAAAATTTGGTCCCAACAATAAATACGGAAACTTTCCTGCAGCGTCTTTAGGCTGGATCATTACGGAAGAAGANTTCATGNCGGGANTACCAAATATTAACTTNTTGAAGCTGAAGACCTCCGTAGGTAAAAACGGAAACTCNGCCATTCCTTCGTACCAGTGGTTCGGTTACTATAACGTTGCCAACAATGGTTANGGGGGTCAGACGTATCGTTACCCAGTAATTCGCGAAAATGCAGATTTGCGTTGGGAGACATCGACCACGTATGACATNGGTTTGGAGTATGGATTTTTCAACGACCGTGTAACTGGGGAATTGGCTTGGTACCACAAAGAGACCAACGACATGTTACTCAACGTAACCCTGCAGGGCTCAACAGGATTTGGCTCTTGGTGGGATAACGTAGGTAGCGTTTACAATACGGGCGTTGAATTCGCTATTAAGTCACGGAACATCGTAACGGATAACTTTACGTGGACCACAGATTTCAATATTGCGCGTAACACCAATGAGATTACTTCGATAGGTCAGTATTCCCCGGATGCGGTGAGTGGTGGAACGAATGATACGCGTGTAGTGGTGGGAATGCCTATTGGTACGAATTACCTCGTTCAATTCTCGCATGTAGACCCAACCAACGGGTTGCCGGTGTACCTCACTAAAGACGGTGAAGAGACGTACACTTGGGACCTTCAGGATCGCGTTGCAGTGGGTAATGTCATGCCGGATGCCATTGGAGGTTTGACGAATACATTTAATTATAAGAATTTAGAATTCAGTTTCTTATGGGTGTTCACTATCGGCGGCGACATCTACGACAGTTCTTCGAAGCGTCAGATGGGCGTTGTGACCGATTGGAACATGCGTACCGATCTATTCGACCGCTGGCAGCAGCCGGGTGATGCAGCAACGTACCCAAGATTAAGCCGTGATTACCGGACTTATGGTGCGAATACAGAATGGATCAATACCAACCTATGGCTGCATGACGGAACGTACGCGCGTCTTCGCAACGTGAAGTTGAGTTACCGCGTGCCCCAGAGCAAACTGAAAAATATTAAAGGCATGACCGTTAATGTGACAGGAACAAACCTCATCACCTTGACCAACTTTATCGGTTTAGATCCAGAGATCGCTCGCGATTTCGAGAACGCCACGGATAGAAACATGTCTCCGAACATTACCTACCTCACGCCGCCGCAAGAAAAGACGGTGAACTTAGGTGTAAATATTAACTTTTAATCAGCGCGAATTATGAAAAATTTGAGAGTATTTATAGCGCTAATCGCCATCGCAGTAGGAAGTTCTTCGTGCGAGCGAATTTTAGATTTCCAGGCGAATAGTAATAATCAAATTCCGGCAGATTCAGCCATTCTGAACATTCAAGATGCGCAAGAGCTATTAGTAAGTGTATATGATGTAGCTGCAAACGCCTTTAACGGAAGCTTTCAGAACATCCCTGAAGTCATGTCTGATCACATCGCAGATCCATTAGGTCTGAATGGGGAGTATGCCCAGATTTGGCGTTGGACTTCGTCGTTCTTTAATGGATCTTTTGGCGGCGAATACCGCAACGCATATATCGCGATTTATCGTGCGAATACCTTAATTGAAGAGGTAGCTGATCTTGAAGGTGCTACTGTCGATGCAGTTACTCGTATCACAGCGGAAGCAAAGTTTATTCGTGCATTGAGTCATTACCACGTGGTTCGTATTTGGGCATTGCCTTATGGATATACTTCTGATAACAGCCATTTAGGGATTCCATTAAAGGTGAGCGCGGATCAGACACCACAGATGCGCGCGACGGTTGCAGATGTCTATGCACAGATTGAGCAAGATCTTTTGGATGCAGAGGCAGACCTGCCTTCATCAAACGGAATTTTTGCGAACCAAATGGCAGCGAAAGCATTGTTGGCGAAAGTCTATTTAGAAATGGGTGATTTCGCTAATGCGAAAGCAAAAGCGGCTGAGGTAATAAACTCAGGAACATATGCTCTAGACCCTGTTTTAGCCAATCGTTTTGCGGATCATGCCAATGGCAACCTTCCTGCAGAATTCATCTTCACGTTGGTGAGTACGAACGAAAGTTCAGCGACGGATACGATCGTAGATGAGCGCGGTATGGGCTTTACATGGAACTACCGTTCCGATGATCCTAACGCGAATCCGGCATTGAAAGCAAGTCAAGCATTGTATGTCGAGGCTACGGCGGATACCAATGATCTGCGCGGTCAATTGTGGTATGAGGCGCGCAACGCGGGCACACCAGACGAATTCTATGTAGTGAGTAAATTCGACGGGAGTTTCCTNGATGTGCCTCTATTGCATTTATCAGNTTTGTACCTCATTTANGCCGAATGTAATGTGCGCTTAAATGGCGATAGNGATGGAANCGGATTGGCAAAAATCAATGCATTGCGTCAACGCGCGGGCTTGACAGATTTAACCAGTCTTACACTCACTGATGTTATGTCGGAGCGTCGTTTGGAATTGGCCTTTGAAGGTGATCGATTATTCCAACTTAAGCGCCAAGGTGTATTGGGAGANATCCAAACCATTCGTGGTGTGGATTGGGATTGCCCAGGTATGGTACTNCAATTCCCTAATTTTGAAGGGACAGCGCAAGGATTTGTTTATAATGAAGAAGGAGGCTGCAACTAAGCAGGAAAGTATATGAAAGCAAGAATTANAACTNTNGTGGCGGCTGCATTTTTAGCCCTNGGTGCATGTAAGCCTGAAGTAGGTCCAATCGGACCAAGCTATGAGGCAGGTGCAGGTATTCTCGGAACTTGGGAACTCACAATGGTCGAGCAGACGGATGTAACACTTCCAGTACCCGAAACGCGTGATGTCAGTGATTTATACGTCGATGCTCAGAATAAATGGGTGGTCGCTTTTAATAGCGACAGCACGTATTCTGTGAACCAGCAAGGCCCGGGCTTTGATGTGTTTGGCAACGGTGGAACTTGGCGTTACAATACGCCGGAATATCCATCCGAACTTCATTTGGTACAGGACTCAACAATAGTGATTTTACCTCTAGGCAATATGCCAAGGAGTATTGATCAGAATGTAAGCTTCATCTATGGTCGCGAACGTTGTGACAAGCCGAGTGTCTCTTACCAATTAACGTTTACTCGTAAATAAGCCCTCATTATGAAAAGAATAAACACACTTTTACTCTTGACTTTGGGCCTTTCAGCAAGTGCCCAAATCACCACGGTTCCAGATGAAAANATAGACCCAGCGGATTCGTTAGAGATCATCTTTGATCCGGCGGCTCTAGATTTGGCTGTAGGTCATCAAGATTTGTTGAAGCAGGCAGTCGATGCAGGCGAAGACATGTATGTATGGACATGGAAGCCAGCTACACATCCGGATGGTCATCCTTTTGTCAATGGCACGGGGTCTGCACCTTGGAAGAATTCAAACGAAGCCATGAAAATGACGAAGAATGCCGACGGGACATTCTCTTGGAAAATTGTTCCTACCCTTTTCTACGAGGTGGATGCAACCACAGTATATGCAGAGGACATTCACTTTTTAGTTAAAGCTAAAGACGGCGGAGGTTATGGGGACCCTGATGTTAAAACAGACGATCAAAGTATAGCTATCGATCCTCCTGCTACAGAGCGCAATCCATTCTACCATTTTCCAACGAAGGTTATGGCAGATGATGTGCTGACCTTGCGTTATGAAAATTGGCGTGAAGAGAAGTCAAGCATGCAAAATTTGGCTTCTGACGATTGCTACATGTACGCAAAAGTCACCTATACAGATGGGACTTTTGATCAAATTGAGAATACCTTCAACGTGGGAAGTAATCCAGACTTACAGATGGATTATTTAGACAACGGAAATTTCCAATTGCGTCTTATTCCCGAGGAATTCTTTAATGTTCCTGCGACTAAGACCATCGATTATTTGGAGTTTATTGCCATGAAGAAGGTATTCGCTACAGGAGCGGACCGCGTAACAAAGGCTGTAAATGTTCAAATTGAATGTCAGTAGAANCTTAATACAATAACTCTTAAAACCCGGC
This sequence comes from Cryomorphaceae bacterium, assembly GCA_002685435.1. Next base: position 8,773 of record NYXD01000056.1, read on the forward strand.
CAAGACCGGGTTTTTTCACTTTAGTGGACGAATAGATTGAAAAACGTATGCAGCAGAAACCTAAACTAAGTTTTTGGCAGATTTGGAACATGAGCTTTGGCTTTTTGGGGATCCAATTCGGTTATGCCTTACAAGGAGGGTTTATGAGTCGAATCTTTGAAACGCTGGGTGCCGATGAGCATAGCTTGCCGTTATTATGGATTGCAGCACCGCTCACTGGGTTGATNGTTCAGCCGATTATTGGNCAAATGAGTGACNATACNTGGCANCCNCGCTTTGGNCGNCGNCGTCCNTATTTTTTNATTGGNGCNATTCTGGCTTCCATAACCTTACTGTTTGTACCCCACAGTTCTGCATTGTGGATCGCTGCAGGTGGACTTTGGATTTTAGATGCGACTATGAACATATCCATGGAGCCCTTCCGTGCCTTGGTAGCGGATAAGTTGCCGGACAGTCAGCGCAGTTTTGGTTTCGTAGTGCAAACCCTGATTATCGGGGTGAGTACATGGGTCGCTTCAAACCTACCGCTATTAGTCAGTTCCTTAGGTGTGAGTAATGAGGCGGAACCTGGGGTTGTTCCCATGTCCGTGAAGGTAGCCTTTGGCATTGGCGCCGCGATTTTCTTGCTGGCCATCCTCTATACCGTGTTTACAACGGATGAATATCCTCCTGAAGATATGGAGGCATTTCGCGCTGAGCAGAAAGAAAATTCTGGGTTGATAAACACCCTGCGAGAAGTTGGTAAAAATATTGGGAACATGCCTTTAACCATGAAGAAGTTGGGCGTGGTCCAATTTTTTTCTTGGTTTGCGTTTTTTTGCATGTGGTCCATGGCGAACCCCGCTCTGACCGACCACGTTTTTGGGGCTGCAAAGCCAGAAGCTATTGAATACGACGTATCATCGGCTGCTCAGATTGAAGCTTACCAATTGGCGGATAGAGCATTCAACGACGCTTCCAATCAAGTGGGCTCGTACATGGGGAATTATGGTTTGAGTTCTATGTTGTTTGCATTGCTTTTAACGCTGTGGACAGCGAAGCGTCGTATCAATCGTAAATACGTTCACATGTTCAGTCTTTTTGCTGGGGCATATGGTTTCATAAGTATGTACTTCATAACAGAACCGTCAATGTTAACGTTATCGTTTGTCTGTATTGGTTTTTCTTGGGGGTCCATACTTTCCATGCCGTACGCCATGTTAAGTTCAACCTTAGACCCAAATAAAATGGGGGTGTACATGGGCATCTTCAATATGTTCATAGTCATTCCGCAGATAGTAGCGGCAACCTCTTTGACAGTCATTTATAAGAATTTGTTTGGACCAGAGCCGATCAATGCAATGTTACTTGCAGGCACATCCCTTGTAATTGCGGGCTTGGCAAATCTTCTGATAACAGACAGGCATGCCGTGACTTATACGCCAGTGGAGTAAAGAAATACGTTTGTCACTGTTCATTGAAATGATCAGCATAAAAAAGGCCTCGAAATCGAGGCCTTTTTTATGAATCATATTTTTTTCTTTTTCCTGAATTCTCGCGGTGAGCAGCCTTTTATTTTAAGGAAAGCGCGGTTGAACGAAGAGCTGGAGTTGAAACCGCTCTCTGCAGCCACCTCTGTCATGGCTTTGTTTGTATTGATGAGCAGGTTGCTGGCGACCGTGGTACGCAGTTGCATGAGGTAGTCTACGAANGTTAGGCCTGAAGTTTGGCGGAACCAGCGACTGAAGCTTTGTTCGGTCATGCTGGCGATATCGGAGATTTCACTAAGTGTAATGGTGTTCTGGTAGTGGTCTTGGATGTATTTCGAGACACGTTCCATTCGTTGACTGAGTTTTTGGCTCATCACGTTAGAGTAGGCATTGTTAGTGGCGACGGTAAGGAAATCTGGCCGGTCGGCGATCATGGCCATGAGGTTGAAAAACGCGCCAATGCTNCGGAGGGGCTCTTTGCCGACAATCGTGGTGAAGGCTTCGTGTTCGGCGTNGTTGAATTGGCCCAAATTAATGCCGTAGCTCATGGCGCGAAACAGGCGCTGAAGAGAGGCACTTTCCTTGAAGCTGTTGAGCCACTCTTGTGTGAATTGGAGTCCCCAGCATTCCTTTTCCATTTGTACCTCTTCTTCNTCNGTACTGACAAAATTATGCGGTAGATAAGGACCCAGGAGGAATGCTTGCCCCGGCTCAAACTCTATTGTTTTATTTCCGATGAAGGCAAGGCCTTTTCCTTTGACAATGTAGGTGATTTCGATTTCAGGGTGGTAATGCCAATAATCGGTAAAAATGGAAGGGAAATTTTGCCCAGCCTTTTGCGATAAGACGTAGCTATTGTAGCTACGGTCCTGTTCGGCAATTCGGATATTTTCAATAGTGGCTTTCACTCTAATCGTTCTGGTTTAACCAAGTGTTTTTATAAGAAGCGTTACTGCGGCGGTACAAATAACAAGCAGCTAATAGACGTAGGCTTTCGAACCGTTAATAACGCACTTATTGACTCTAAGGTACCAAAAAAATGGATTATTTGGGTATAATTAGGGAGATACGGTCGTTTCTGTTTTGTGCCTAACAANTAGACATTTCAATGCGAATTCNTGGTTTGTTGTATTAATCTGCAAGAATGTGGTTAAAAAACGGCTAAACACCAGTATCTGTTTGGCTTAACTTTGAAGAGTACTAAGTACGTTTAATAATCAATCTATCATATATTATGAAAAAACTCTACGCTTTAGCAGCCGTCCTCTTTATGGGTGTAACTGCATTTGCTCAAACNCACAGCGTTACTTTCCAAGTAGATTTAGGATCTGCTTCTGCGAATTCGAACGGTGTACATGTAGCAGGATCTTTCCAGAGCTGGTCGCCGTCAACGACTAGTTTAACGCAAGTCGGTACNTCTTCAATTTATTCTACTACAGTTAGTGTATCTGCTGGTCAATTGGAATACAAATTCCTTAATGGTAACGCTTGGGGCGACGATGAAAGTGTTCCTTCAGCAGTGAACGTTGGAACGAACGGTAATGGTAACCGTTGGGCGGTAATCTCTTCAGACACTACCCTTCCTGCGGTTATGTTCGCTGGCGCAGCACCAGCTGGACAAAAAGCCATTCAATTCAAAGTAGATTATGCTTTACAAACGTTGAGCGCTGACTCTGCGCACGTTGCTGGAAATTTTCAAGGTTGGGACCCCGCNAAATCTCAGATGGTAAACTTTGACGGTGTATACCGCTACATTGCTTATGTCGGTAAAACGGATTCTACCTATTTTAAGTTTCTAAACGGGAATACTTGGAGTGATGTTGAGTCTGTACCTTCTTCATGTCAAGCATCTACAGCAGGTATTAATCAGGGGGATAACCGTTTTTACACGGATACAGTCAGCGGTATTTACGAGGTGTGTTACAATATGTGTGGCCCTTGTATGGTCGTATCTACTTATGACATTACTGTAAATGTTGATGTGAGTTCTATCGCAGCATGTGGTACAGTAGACTCTGTTACCCTTGCAGGCCCAATAAACGGCTGGGGTGGTGAATTGATGACGGATCCAGACGGTGACGGCGTTTATTCGATTTCTTATACCGATGTAGATTCAGGCGACTTCCAGTTCAAGGCACGTTTCCATGAAAACGGCAATACCAACTGGGAAGGCGGTGGTAACAAAATCGTTACTGTGAGCTCTGATTCTACAGTTGCAACCCGTTGTTTCGGTAACGATACGTATGGTCCGTGTGCGGCTGTTCCNGCTACAGCGGATGTTACTTTCATCGTTGACTTTACACAAGCAGCATTTACTCCTGCAGATACCATTTATTTAATGGGTGCCTTTACTCAGTGGGATGCAAATGCCGTTCCTATGGTTTCTCATTCTGTTGCAGGTCAGTACATTGCTACGGAAGCAAACTTCTGTCCAGGTACAATGGAATACCGTTTCTCAAATGGTGATCCAAGCAATAGTTCAAACCACGAGCCGGTTCCTATGGACTGTGGTGTTGATAATGGNGTNGGTGGATACAACCGATTCTTCGCGCGTTCAGGTAGTGCAGATACTGTACAACACATCTTTGGTCAGTGTTCATTCATCTCTATTGAAGAAGACGCACTTTCAGGTGTCAGTGTCCGCCCTAATCCAATGAACGAAAGCGCAACTATCGCTTTAGGCAATGCCGGACGCTATTCAGTTCGTGTATTCGATATCACTGGCCGTGTGGTTGCTGGTTTCGATAACGTACAAGGCGATATCACTTTAGAGCGCAATAATATGGTGAGNGGTATGTATTATGTGAANATCGCTGANGCNAANGGCGCNACGAAAACGCTCAAGGTAATTGTTGAATAAACGATACCGTTCTATTTAAATCNCAGATCCCCCGGGNGCNNTGCGCCCGGGGGNTTTTTTTAGCNTTTANCCCNAAAAAAAGCGCGCCNATCGGGCGCGCTTTTCATTTATTGNANCTNNNNAGAAGNTTAGTGAAGCAANCCGTTTTCTACTGCNAAGCGCACTAGACCGGCGGTGTTGTTCATTCCNAATTTATTNAAAATGTTTTGTCGATGGTTNTCGATGGTACGTTTGGATANGAAGAGTTTTTTAGNAATTTCTTCATTGGTCAATTGATCCGCGATGTATTTGAGAATTTCTATCTCTCGTTTGCTTAATCTAGCAACGGCTGGGTTGTTACTGTGAAATTCAGCGAATGTCTTGCCTAAAATTCTTCGCTCAATGAGCGAATTGGCAATATCGAGGGCATAATACAGGCGGTCTTCGAGAATGGCTGTGATGGCTTTTATCAGCTCACCGGTATCGACACTCTTTTTAATAAATCCCTTAGCTCCAGCCTTCAGCATGTGCTCTACGACGTTCATGTCGTCCGATTCTGAAAACCCTAAGACTGACATTTCAGGCGATAAGCGCAATAATGATTTCGTGAGCTCAGCACCGGAATGCTTTCCCAGTTGCGAATCTGTGATGATTAAATCAAAAGCATATTGATCTGCTAATTTTAGGGCGTCTAGAATGTTTCCGGCTTCCTTAACTTGGAACGAATACGATTCAAACTTGCCCATTTCCAGCATGGTTTTAATGCCTCCTCGTACGATAGGGTGATCATCCACTACGAGAATTCTAATGGTTTTGTTCATAATTGACATGTAAGCGAACTTCGAATGTAGTGAAAATGCTTAATATGAGTCGATTGAGAGCGTATTAATCACTTAAAATCGTAAAATATTAAGTATTTAGGCCTGTGGTTATTCACAGTGCGCTGTCAATAAAATAAATGCCTATATTTGTCAAAACTTTTTGACGTACAAAAGGGGGACCTCGAGTCCCCTCTTTTATTGGCGGTAATTTATGGAATACGACAAAGTAGCAAACGCGTTAACGACAGCGGCAGATGAAAACGACGCCTTTTTGGTTGATCTCGAAATCAAGCCCAACAACGTTATTGTTGCGTACGTAGACGCGGATACTGGTTTGACCATTGATCAAATTAAAATGATCAATCGTAAAGTAGAATCTTTATTAGACCGGGATGAAGAAGATTTTAATTTAACGGTAAGTAGCCCAGATTTAACGCGTCCCCTTAAAATTTGGCGTCAGTACAAAAAGAATGAAGGTCGCTTTTTGAAAGTGAAATACGATGATAGAGCTGACGAAGGTCAACTTATCGAGGTGGCTGAAGAGTACATCGTACTTAGCGTACCACAGAAAAAGAAGAGTGACCCCAACAAAGAATTAAAAATTGAATTCACTGCGCTTACCGAAGCAAAAGTGGCAATTAAGTTTAAATAGGATTATTCAGATATAAACAATGGAAAATCAGGCGATTATTGAAAGCTTCCTCGCGTTTAAGGAGGAGAAAAATATCGACAGAATTACGCTCATGGCATTCATCGAAGAGGCCTTTCGCAATCAATTGCGTAAGAAGTACGAAGACGATGAGAACTTTGATGTGATTGTTAACCCAGATAAGGGTGATTTGGAGATTTGGCGCAACCGTACGGTAGTTGAAGACGGTGCAGTTGAGGACGATAATATGGAAATCGAACTTAGCGCAGCATTGAAAATAGAGCCAGATTACGAAGTGGGTGAAGAAGTTTCTGAAGAGGTTAAATTAATCGATTTAGGACGCCGATTTATTTTGGCATTCCGTCAAAACCTAGTGAGTCGTATTCAAGAGCATGATAGTTCTGAACTGTTCAAGCGTTACAAAGATTTAGAAGGTGAGATCATTACAGGTGAAGTGCACCACGTGCGTCACCGCGAAGTCATCGTTTACGACGACGAAGGAAATGAATTGATTCTTCCAAAAGACCAAATGATTGGTGAGCGCGAGTTCTTCCGTAAAGGCGATCCTATCCGTGCCGTTGTTAAAGAAGTGGTATTCCGTGGAACAAAACCAGTGGTGATCATGTCTCGTACGGATGAGCGTTTCTTGGCGAAATTATTTGAGCAAGAAATACCTGAGGTATACGACGGTTTGATCACTATCAAGGGTGTGGTTCGTATTCCAGGAGAAAAGGCGAAAGTGGCAGTAGAATCGTACGACGACAGAATAGACCCTGTGGGTGCCTGTGTAGGTATGAAGGGATCTCGTATTCATTCAATCGTTCGCGAGTTACGCAATGAGAACATTGATGTGATCAACTACACTACAAACTTGCAATTGTACATCCAGCGTGCATTAAGCCCTGCAAAAGTGACCAGTCTTAACATTGATGAGGAAGCGGGTCGCGTAGAAGCGTTTTTAGCACCGGATCAGGTGAGTTTAGCCATCGGTCGTGGTGGTACCAACATTCGTCTTGCTAGTAAATTGGTAAGTATGGAGATTGATGTATACCGCGATGATATTGAAATCGAAGACGATATTGAATTGGATCAATTCTCTGATGAGATTGAAGCATGGGTTATCGCAGAATTGAAAAAGATAGGATGTGATACGGCGAAGAGCGTGTTGAAATTGACCAAAGAGGAGTTGGTTTCACGTGCGGATTTGGAAGTTGAGACCGCAGAGCACATCCTAAACGTACTTCAGAAAGAATTCGAAGACGAAGAATAAGAAAACACCTAAAGACACTCTATGAGTAGCGTCAGATTAAGTAAAGCGACAAAAGAGCTTAACATTTCCTTAGACCGTGCGGTGGAGGAATTGGCTAAACATGGCCATGAAATTCCAAACAATCGCAATCATAAAATCACGAACGATCAGTACGAGGTTTTGATGACGGCGTTTGCCGATGACCTTGCGCGTAAAAAGCGCTCGGAAGAGGTAAGTCAGCAAGTGAAGGAGGAAAAAGAAATCCTAAGGGGAACTAAAGACACGGTTGAAGCGCCTGCTGAACCGTCGACCCCGGCACCTGTAGAGGAAGCCCCGGCACCTGTAGAGGAAGCTCCAAAGGAAGTCGCTCCTGAAAAGCCTGAACCTGTTGCAGAAGAGGCTCCAGCATCTTCGCAAGCAGACGAGGCAGTGACAGAAGTCGAGGCATCAAATGAGACTAGCGTAGAAGCTACGAAAGAAGTTGCTCCAGAAGGCAATGGTGGTCTTAAGGTGATGGGTAAGATTGATTTAGATGCCCAGAAGCCGAAGAAGAAAGAAGCTCCGGCGAAACCTGTAAAAGTAGCGCCAACAAAAAAATCTTCAGGTGCTGGTGCACACAACGCACCGAAGCCGGTTGAGCCAAAACCTGTGAAAGAAGAGGATCCACAGACGCCTCAGGATCAAGAGATCAAAACAAAATACGTTAAGATTGACGGACCCAAGTTTACAGGACAGAAAATCGTGCTCCCGGTAGAAAAGCCAAAGGAGAATAAGAAAAAGCGTACCCGCATCAAGAAACAGGGTCCAGGTGGCGCGACACCCGCACAAAACGATCCGAAAAACCGCAACAATACTCGTGGACCTCAGAAGAGAGGTCCAGCTGGTGGGCGTGGACGCAAGCAGCCTGTTGTTGCGAAACAAGAATTAACAGACGAGCAAATCCAAAAGCAAATCAAGGAAACCCTTGAAAAGCTAACTTCTGGAAAGAAAAATAAAGGGGCTAAAATTCGTCGTGATAAGCGTGCTGAACGCCGTGAAAAGGAAGAACTCGCGGACATTCAAGCAGCGGAAGAAAGTAAAGTATTACAGGTAACGGAATTCGTAACTGTTACTGAGCTTGCGAACATGATGGATGTGTCAGTGAACGAAGTCATTGGTTCATTGATGGGCGTAGGCGTGATGGTAACGATGAACCAGCGCTTGGACGCAGAGATGCTCGAAATGGTGGCGGAAGAGTTTGGCTACAGTGTCAACTTCGTCGATGAAGAGGTTACCGAAACATTCCTAGAAGAAGAGGATAAAGAAGAAGATTTAAAGCCGCGTTCCCCTATTGTAACGGTAATGGGACACGTTGATCACGGTAAGACTTCTTTATTAGATTATGTGCGAAAAGCAAACGTGATTGCCGGTGAAGCGGGAGGTATTACTCAGCACATTGGAGCATATAGCGTTAAAGTGCACACGGGACAGACCATTACGTTCTTAGATACACCAGGTCACGAAGCCTTTACGGCGATGCGTGCACGTGGTGCGCAAGTCACTGATATTGCAATTATCGTTGTCGCTGCAGATGATGCAGTTATGCCACAAACAAAAGAAGCTATTTCACATGCGCAAGCAGCAGGTGTGCCTATCGTTATAGCGATCAACAAAGTTGACCGTGATGTGGCAAATCCGAATAAGATTAAAGAGCAATTAGCGCAAGAGAATGTTCTAGTTGAAGATTGGGGCGGCAGCGTGCAGTGTCAAGAGATTTCAGCTAAAACGGGTCTGAACATTGAAGAATTACTGGATAAGGTGATCTTAGAAGCAGAAATGCTTGATTTGAAAGCCAATCCTGCCAAGAACGCAAGTGGTACTATTGTAGAAGCCTCATTAGATAAAGGGCGCGGATACATGTGTACTGCATTGATTCAGTCGGGAACCATGAATGTGGGTGATTACGTACTTGCCGGTCAATACAGCGGTAAAGTAAAAGCCATGCTGGATGAACGTGGTAATCGTATTAAAGTAGCCGGCCCTTCTACTCCAGTGAATTTGTTAGGTTTGGACGGAGCGCCAACTTCTGGAGATCGTTTTATCATCATGGACGATGAAAGAGAGGCGAAACAAATTGCACAAAAACGTCTGCAGTTGCAGCGTGAGCAAAGTGTTCGTTCGCAAAAACAGATGACGCTAGAAGAAATCGGTCGCCGCTTGAAGGTAGGAGACTTCCAAGAGCTTAACATTATCCTTAAGGGTGATGTGGACGGTTCGGTTGAAGCCCTATCTGATTCGCTACAAAAGCTAACTACTGAAGAAATTCAAGTAAACATCATCCATAAGGGTGTGGGTCAGATTTCTGAAAGTGACGTATTGTTAGCGACAGCTTCTCAAGCCATATTAGTTGGTTTCCAGGTTCGCCCTTCTGCACAAGCACGCAAGCTTGCAGAGAAGGAAGAAGTAGAAATCCGCATGTATTCCATCATCTATGATGCCATCAATGAAATTCGCGATGCCATGGAAGGCATGCTTTCTGCTGAGGTCAAAGAAGAGATTATGGGTACAGCTGAGATTCGTGAGACGTTTAAGATTTCTAAAATTGGAACCATCGCAGGATGTATGGTTACTGACGGTGTAATCGAGCGTAGTAATGATGTACGGATCATTCGCGATGGTGTAGTTGTTTACACTGGAAAACTTGGTTCACTCAAGCGTTTCAAGGACGATGCAAAAGAAGTTCGCCAAGGCTTTGAATGTGGTTTAAACATTGAAAAGTTTAACGACATTAAGGTTGGAGATGTTGTTGAAGCCTTTGGATTCACAGAGGTCAAGCGTACACTTTAAGACCCAATTTTTTAGACTATACCATCCCCCGGGCGCAGAGCGCCCGGGGGATTTTTTTTGCCTTTACTTTTGACTGAAGCACAGTGCTACCATTTGAAGAGTAACGCTCCTACTAAGAATAGCGCGCCATAAACGGCTGCGATCCCTCCAAGCCAATACAGCAATAATACCGGTGTTGAAGGACCGTTCTTTAGCTCAGGATCAGCAGATACTTTCCAAGCTACGGGTTTCCAAGCCCCACCTGGCCGCACAGTACTGTAAAAATCTACGAGTGTACTGCTGGATTCAGGTGCGGTACCGAACATCACTAGTAACCAAGCTAGGGTGGTAAAGCCAACGGTAAAGAAGAAGCTGTTGGGAAACGCCCAGGCAAATCCGTAATGTGCAATAGCGTAGGCGATAAACGGAGCTACTGTAGCTGTAATTTCCGCCCATGCATTAATGCGCCACCAATACCAACGTAGAATGAGTACTAAGCCTAATCCGGCACCGCACTCCATGATAAACTGCCAAACACCAGCAATACTATTCATCTGGGAGGTAATCAGAAGACCTAAGAATGCGAGAAAAAGAGTGGTCGCTCTAGAAACGCCTAGACTCAGGCGACGCGGCGCATTGGGTTTAAGAAAACGCAAATAGAAGTCATTGATTAAATAGGAGGCTCCCCAATTTAATTGGGTGGACATAGTCGACATATAAGCAGCAAAGAAAGAAGCAAGCAGCATGCCTAAAATTCCTTTAGGGAGGTAATCACGCATGATGAAAATATAGCCAAACCTGTAGTCTTGCTGGTATTTCAGCGCTTCCGGAAGCCGTTCTCCATAAACGGGTTCCCATGTAGCAACCCATTGCGCATATTCAGATTGTTGTTGCGCGGTAAGCGGCTCGCAATCGTGGATGGCCGTTAGGCATTCGTAGTTAATAAAATCCGGTGTTTGTTCTGCGAGATTATTCTGACCACCATACAATGCTATGGCACTCAATGCGACGATAATCCATGGCCAAGGACGCACTGCGTAATGGCCTATTTGAAATAGAGCGCTTGCTAAAAAAGAACTGCGTTCGTCCTTAGTGGAGAGCATGCGTTGTGCGCTGTATCCTCCGCCACCCGGTTCTGCTCCTGGGTACCAAGAAGTCCACCATACCATTCCGAAGAAAGCAAGGAAAGAGGCCAATGAGATTTGGTAGCGCCCACCCGCAACTCCCTCACCTACAGAAGGTAGAAAAGAGAACGTCTCCTCAGGAAGCGCGGCGCGCAGGCCGGCAAGGCCACCAATTTCTGGTGCTTTTAACACATAATAGGCTAAGGCGATCGAGCCGGACATGGCTAATACGAACTGGAAAACATCGGTATACACGACTCCTTTGAGTCCCGAAAAACTGACGTAAAAGACCACAATCAGGAGTGCAACGCCCGTCCACAAAAACGCAGATTGGTGAGTCATCCCAAAGAAGCCTTCGAGAAGGGTAATCATTGCAACATTCACCCAGCCCATGATGAGCACGTTCATAATTCCTCCGAGATAAATGGCTTTAAACCCACGAAGCAAAGCCGCAGGACGTCCGGAATATCTGAATTCAATAAATTCAACTTCAGTGGTAAGACCAGAGCGCCGCCATAATCGGGCAAAAAACACGGTAGTCAGCATGCCGCCTGCTAATAAATTCCACCAAAGCCAGTTCCCACTAATCCCGTATTGACCGACAAGTTCTGTTACGGCTAAGGGAGTATCTGCTGCGAATGTGGTAGCCACCATTGAGATTCCTGCGATGTACCAGGGAAGTGATCGACCGCCTAAAAAGTACTCGCTTAAAGTCTTCTTTTTACTACGACCGAAATACAAGCCAATCAAGACGGTCGAAAGAAGGAGAACGACAAGAACAATGATATCCGTGGTGCTGAGAATCATGGCGCGGTTTAGTTACGTTTGTGTGCAAAGAAATCAGTGAGCAACTGGGCGCATTCCTCGGCCATTATACCACTGGTGATTTTCGTTTTTGGATGCATGGGACCGCCATGCTTTTGATAGCCTCGTTTACCATCGCTTGCCCCGAACACTACGTGACCCATTTGTGACCAAAACAAGGCTCCTGCGCACATGGGACAGGGCTCAAGTGTAACATAGAGCGTGCATTTTTGAAGGTATTTGTTGCCTAAATAGTTGCTTGCTGCGGTAATGGCTTGAATTTCAGCGTGTGCCGTTACATCAGTGAGTAATTCCGTCAGGTTATGGCTACGAGCGATAATGCGCCCGGCAGCAACAATCACCGCTCCAACAGGGACTTCTCCTGCCGCTGCAGCAACCTGAGCTTCAGCCAAAGCAGCCCGCATATATACATTGTGATCGTTTAGGTCTATCATCTTCTACGCAAAATAGGGAATTGGCCCACAAGTTTGGCTATTTTTGCGATTCAAACACCACTAAAGATGTACAGATCTCATACTTGCGGCGAATTGCGCGCATCACATATAGGACAAACAGTAACGCTAGCCGGTTGGGTTCAGCGCTCGCGCGAATTGGGCGGCATGACCTTCTTAGATCTACGCGACCGTTACGGGATTACTCAGATTGCTTTTAATGAAGAGTGGAGTACCGACTTATTGCAAGAGGCAAGAAAACTGGGCCGTGAGTGGGTGGTACAAATTGAAGGTGAGGTGATCGAGCGCCACAGCAAGAATGCTAATATGCCTACCGGTGATGTGGAGATTAANAGCGCTAAGCTCGTTGTACTTAACGCAGCAAACACTCCTCCGTTTACTATTGAAGAAGAAAGCGATGGCGGCGAAGAGCTTCGCATGAAGTACCGCTATTTAGATTTGCGTCGTGGTCCATTACAGCGCAATTTGGCGCTCCGCAACCGCGTGAATATCGAAGTGCGTAAGTATCTGGACGAGCAAGGCTTCATGGATATTGAGACCCCGTTCTTGATCAAATCTACGCCAGAAGGCGCGCGTGATTTCGTAGTGCCTTCGCGCATGCAAGAGGGCAAGTTCTACGCATTGCCGCAGAGCCCGCAGACCTTTAAGCAATTGTTGATGGTCAGTGGTTANGACAAGTATTATCAAATTACCCGTTGTTTCCGTGACGAAGATTTACGTGCAGACCGTCAGCCAGAATTCACACAGATTGACTGTGAGATGGCTTTCGTAGAGCAAGAAGACATCTTGAATACGTTCGAAGGATTATTGCTTCACTTGTTGAAAGACGTGAAGGGTGTTGAACTGGATAGCGTACCGCGCATGACCTATGCAGAGGCGATGGAGCGCTATGGAAATGACAAACCGGACATCCGTTTCGGGATGGAATTGGCCAATCTAAATGCCCTCACTCAAAACCTCGGTTTTATGGTTTTTGACCAAGCCGAGACGGTGTTGGGCATTGCCGTACCNGGCGCTGCTTCATGGACGCGCAAGCAGATCGATAAGTTGACCGATTGGGTGAAGCGCCCAGACATCGGTATGAAGGGCATGGTGTACTGTAAGGTAAATGAAGACGGTACCTATAAGAGCTCTGTCGATAAATTTTATACCCAAGAGCAACAAGCGCATTGGGCAAAAGCTGCCGATGCGAAGCCAGGGGATTTGATTTTGATTTTGGCCGGTGAAGAGCGCCTAACGCGCAAAGCCACATCAGAGTTACGCCTTCATATTGCAGAGGAAATGGGCTTGCGCAACCCTGAGGTTTTCGCTCCACTTTGGGTAATGGACTTCCCACTTTTAGAATGGGATGATGAAACGCAGCGTTATCATGCGATGCACCACCCGTTTACCTCTCCAAAGCCTGAGGATATTGCTTTGATAGATACTGAACCGGGCAAGGTTCGCGCAAATGCTTACGACCTTGTATTGAACGGTAATGAGATCGGTGGTGGTTCTATTCGTATCCATGNCAGAGCGCTGCAGAGCNGCATGTTTGATTTGTTAGGATTTAGCAAGGAAGAGGCAGAGAAGCAGTTCGGATTCTTGATGAGTGCCNTTGAATACGGTGCACCTCCGCACGGTGGATTAGCTTTCGGTTTTGACCGATTGGTAGCGATNCTTGGCGGTGCNGAGGTCATACGTGATTTCATNGCGTTCCCAAAGAACAATTCCGGCAGAGATGTGATGATAGATGCACCGGCAACAATCCATACGGCCCAGCTCAATGAGTTAAGGCTGATAACTACTGNGCAAATAGAAGAGTAGAATTATGCTTTTTGATTAAATTAGGGTCCCTNAAAAATCCTAATATGCTACGTAGCTTTTTAATTTCAGTAGCCTTTACCGCCACTTTCTTGCAAGTCTCAGCTCAAAATCGTGAGACTTCAGCTCTTAGTCCATCTGACATAGCGTCGATGACATGGGTAGAAGCCATGCAAGATTACCGAGTGAACTTTCATACGGTAGTAGATAAATTTAATGTCGAATTTGACGGTAAGCCTTATGAAAAAGGCCACGGTTGGAAGCAATTTAAACGTTGGGAATACATGATGGAGGAACGTGTTGGTGAATCGGGAATTCGCCCACATCCATCAGTTTTATATCAAGCCATACAGCAGCAACAGNCATCGGCTACAACTGAATATGGCGAATGGTCTTCAATGGGTCCGTTTAATGCGCCNGCAAATAATGGAATCGGCCGAATAAATGGAGTTGCTTTTCACCCTAACCACCACGATACCATCTATGCAGGTGCTCCCGCAGGAGGCTTGTGGGTGAGTTATGATGACGGCCAGAGTTGGACAACATTCACAGACGAACTTACGAACTTAGGGGTCAGCGATCTAGCTATTGACCCCTTGCATCCTGATACAATGTATCTAGCAACAGGTGATCGCGATGGTGCAGATACCTACAGCTTTGGCCTACTTAAATCTACGGACGGTGGAATCACTTGGAACAGTACTTCGCTTTCATGGTCGACCTCTCAAAATTACCGCATAGCACGTATTGTAGTCCACCCAGATAGCACACACATTGTAATTGCTGCGACAAACGGAGGGATTTATCGTAGTACCAACTACGGTCAAAACTTTACATTAGAACAAAGCGGATCCTTCTACGGAATGCGCATGGGCCATGGAGATACGGTTTTTGCTACTACAAGTGGCTCAAGCCCAAAATTATATCGTTCAGCCGATGCAGGTGATACATGGACGCAAATGACGAGTGGTCTCCCAACGAGTGGTGTTTACCGCTGTGAGGTAGCCGTGAGTTCAGTTCCAGGTGTTGCCTACCTCGTCTACGGGTCTTCAAATTATGGTTTTGGCGGTTTATACCGTTCTACTAATGGCGGCTCGAACTGGACTTTAATGAGCTCCACACCTAATATTATGGGCTGGTCAAACACGGGGACCGGTTCCGGCGGTCAAGCATGGTATGATTTAACCATTGCGTGTGACCCTAATTCAGAAAACACGGTTTATGTCGGTGGGGTCAATATCTGGAAATCGACCAATGGCGGAGCCAATTGGAGTTGCGTGGGTCATTGGTATGGCGCCGGGTCTACCCCATTTGTTCATGCCGATCATCATCACGCTGATTTTAGACCAGGAACATCTGAGCTTTATGCGGCTACTGATGGCGGTGTTTTCAAAACCAGTAATGCAGGCGCATCATGGGACGACTTGATTTATGGCATGAACATCACACAGTACTATAAGATTAGTCAAAGCAGCTCAGATACTTCAGTCGTATTGGCAGGTGCTCAAGATAACGGATCACATTTACGAAGCTCGACTATGAATTGGTCGAGAGCTACCGGCGGCGATGGAATGGATAACGGTGTCGATGCGGTGAACGATAACCTCATGTACACCTCCATCTATTACGGTGATTTCTACAAGAGTACGAATGGCGGCGCATTCTTTAGTTCTATCAACACGCTATCGGTAGCAGGGTCTGGAAATTGGGTAACGCCGTTCAATGTTGATCCAGTCGCCACGAATACTATTTACGCGGGGTTCAAGAAAATATGGAAATCAACGAATGCAGGAGGCTCTTGGTCAGCTACCTCTTCAAATAATATTAGCGGTAATTCTAATATCGATGAATTTGAGGTAGCGCCGTCGAACACGAATTACATCTATACGCTCATAAACAGTAACATCTACGTCTCTACAAATGGTGGAAGCAGCTGGTCCAGCATTACTCCTTCTGGCTCGATGAGCCCTTCGCCGAACAACATTTCAGGTGTAGCTATTGATCCAAATGATGAAGAGCATATCGTCATTAGTATCAGCGGATATGCAGGAAACAGAAAAGTGATGGAATCTTTTAATGCAGGTTCAACATGGTCTAACCTAAGTTCAGGTTTGCCCAATGTTCCGGCTACGGCAGTAGCTTTTGAAGGGGGCACAAGCGATGGAATTTATGTTGGGACAGATATTGGCGTGTACTACACTAGTTCCAATTTTTCGAATTGGATCAGTTATAATAAAAACTTACCGAATGTCATTGTTTCTGACATTGAGATTTATGCAGACGATGCCCTCATTCGTATTGGCACCTTCGGGCGTGGTGTCTGGCAAAGCCCATTAATGAGCGGTTTTACAAATGCGCCTGTGGCATCCTTTACAGCAGATCCTCTGGCTACTTGTTCTTTAGGAGACACAGTTTCTCTTACAGACTTATCTAGCGGACTACCTACGTCTTGGTATTGGCAGATCACACCCTCCACGTTCAGCTTTGTGGGAGGAACCAACGACAGTTCTCAATTCCCAAAATTAGCCTTTAATGCTACTGGCGCATACACGGTGACCTTGACGGCAAGTAATAATTACGGAACAGACGATACAACAGCATTTCAGATTCTAGGAGTTGGTGGCGCATCGTTGCCATTTATTGAAGATTTCGAGTCAGGGCTTTCCGGTTGGGAGATCGCTAATCCTGACGCAGGCATCACTTGGGCTGCTGCGACAGTGAATGGAACCAACCCAGGAAGTACAGCGATGACGATAAACCATTATTCATACAGCGCAACAGGCGCTGTGGATGAGTTGATCAGTCCTGCGTTTGACTTTACGAACGATACTTTGATTAATCTGGAATTTGAATATGCCTCAGCGTATTATTCGAGCGGATATAAGGATAGTTTAAAGGTTTACGCGAGTGACGATTGTGGGTCAACTTGGGATTTAGTGGCGGCTTACGACGGTTCTGATGCCAGTTTCACTACAGCTGGGGCAGTGACTTCTGCTTTTGCACCTGCAGATTCAACCTATTGGTGTCACGGTTCTTCTTCCATAACCTGTCCGACTATTGATTTAGACGCATACAGCGGTTCCGCTGGGGTTCGGGTTAAGTTTGTTGCGGTCAATGGCTATGGTAATAATATATATTTAGATAATATTAATATTTCAGGCCAAGCTCAATTACCTCCTGTTGCCGCTTTCACGGGTGATACGGCTGGTTGTACAGGGAAGACATTACAATTCTATGATTATACTGCACCGTCTGCAGCGTCGCGCTTGTGGTCTTTCCAAGGCGGAACACCAAGCACAAGCACTTCTGCGAATCCATCGGTGACTTATGCGACTTCAGGTACATACGATGTTAAGTTGGTAGTGGCTAATGCAGCGGGAGTAGACTCTGTTGTACTGTCTAACTATGTCAACATCATCAATGCGCCTTCAGCGGGTATTGTACTTACTAGTTCAGCATCTTCTACATTGTGTAGTGGAGATAGTGCTACATTTACGGCAACACCGACTAATGGTGGATTGAATCCAACAATAAATTGGATCTTGAACGGTTCNGTTGTCGCAAGCAATACATTCACGTNTGGAGGTACTTTCGCAAACAACGATGTACTTAAAGTAGAAATGATGAGTGCAGATGATTGTGTTGCCAATCCTGTAGTAGCCGACTCTATTATCTTATCTGTAAACAGTCTTCCAGCTGTAACACTCGGGTCACAAGGTTATGTTTGTGAATTGGATGGGCCTCAACTTCTTTCGGGCGGCCAGCCTTCAGGCGGTGTGTACAGCGGTTTAGGTATAGTCAATGATAGCATTTATCCTGTTACGGCGGGAGTTGGTTCGCATTGGGTCTATTATACCTACACGGATGTTACTACAGGTTGTTCGCGGACAAAACAACGTGCAATTAGTGTACAACCGGCACCCGGTAAGCCAACGGTTTCTCAGAACACCACTGGTGAGCTCGANGCAACTACGCCTGCNGGAACCTTTACTTNTGAATGGCTGGACGCAAACATGGACCCAATAAGTGGGGCGAATGGATCGACCTTCTTGCCACAATCGAATGGAGATTATTACGTTCGAATATTCTCAAATATTCAGTGTTCTAACGTGTCAGATGCGTACAGCGTTATGAATATCGGTCTAGGCGAAGCTTTGACTTCAGGTTGGAGCGTATATCCAAACCCGGTACAAAAAGTATTGACTCTTCGCGTTGAGGGAGCTGCAGATGTACGCTTATTAGACGCTTCGGGACGCTTGGTATATTCTGGCCGAGTGCATGGAGAAGTTCAGTTAGATGTGCAAGATTGGGCGCGTGGAACTTATGTGCTTCAGATTATTACCGATGCGGGTGTAGCGAATGAAGCGATTGTATTGCAGTAAGTATAGAATGAGATAAAATGGAAAGCCCCGAAGCGAACGCTTCGGGGCTTTTTTATATGTAAAAGGCTTGCTATTACGCAACAACCATATGTGCAATCATGCTTTTGAACAATTCTAACCCGTCTTCATTTTTAAGCTCTGAGTCTGCTGCGCGCTCCGGATGAGGCATCATGCCAAAAACGTTTTTAGCTGCATTAGAAACCCCCGCAATATTCTCTAGCGCACCGTTAGGGTTAACGGCAGGGCCAACTTCTCCTTCTGCAGTGCTGTATTGGAAAAGGATTTGATCGTTGGCTTTTAATTCAGCCAACGTTTCCGCTGAACAGTAATAGTTTCCCTCCCCATGGGCGATAGGAATTTTATAACCGCGCGTGTGGTCTAGATCTGCGCTAATACCGGCCGATTTAGAAACGGGTTTGATGTATACGTTTTTACAAATAAACTTGTGGCTATCGTTGTGACGAAGCGCCCCAGGCAACAAACCACTTTCCGTAAGAATCTGGAACCCATTACATACACCTAAAACGTAACCGCCATTGTTTGCAAACTCAATCACGCTACCCATGATAGGACTCATCTTTGCGATGGCACCTGAACGCAGGTAATCTCCATAAGAGAAGCCGCCCGGCAATACTACACAATCCACTCCTTGAAGATCCGTGTCTTTGTGCCATAAATTGACCGTATCGTGTCCCATAATGGTTCCGAGTACATACATCATATCGTGGTCACAGTTCGACCCTGGGAAGGTGATTACACCGAATTTCATAGCAATTGGCTTAAAATAATTTTAGCAAAGGTACGTGCTTTTGGTTGAATAAGCGACTGGGAAGCCCAATGCGATCCATCCAGATGTTGCTGCACTATTTGCGAGGATATTGTGCATTAAAAAGACGCGCCTGTATGTTTTTTCTGCTCTTTCCTTGGGGCGCAATTTAAGGATTGTAGATCGATATGGGTAGGTTTTTAAGCTGTTGTGATGAAGCATTCTTTAGTTGGATTTGAATGGAATAAATCCCAGTGGATAAGTGTTTTTCATCCCATAGATAAGGGCCTATTCCGATAGGGTTGTTTCCTGCGATTCCTTCCATGGAATGCCACTGGGTAATGGGGCGGCCGGAACGATCTAAAAGCCGAATGGAGAGGAGGTCTCCGGCCGCCATGGATACCCACAATTCGGTTGAAGGCAGGTAATGGTTGAGATCAAAGCTGAGATGAGAGCGCTTAAGACCCGCACTTAGTGGAACCTCGGGCTTAGCGGAAGCGACGCTGTTGGGTGCATCCGGTGAAGCTTCTGAAGGGCAGCACCAACGTGCATGATGGGGTGCCCAGTTGGAGGGAGCGTACCCCGGACTTTGTAGGGAGATGCGTTCCCAGCTTCGGTGTTCGAGCGGCGCTTCCCATGGGCTGTAGGTCATCTCGTCAAAGGTTCGTGCATCTGTTCCTTGTAAGAGCAGTGAGGTCGAGTCGTTTGGCAAAGATGTGGGGCTTGAAAAGGCACGAAGTTGTTGAGGAGCCAGCAACGGGAAGAGGGGTAATGGTAGCACGCAGAACTCTGGAGGGGTATCATAAAATCGGTGCGCGGAAGTTCCAGAGGCACTTGTTTTTAAGAGGCGCAGTGGATCGAGGCGAATGGGTCGATGGCTGGTGGAAGCCAATTCTATGAATTCTTCTAATTGGTCCGGAGCAGGATGGACTTCATTGAAGAACACTGTTCCTGAATCAGGAAATGCGGCAGGCAAAAGATGTAGGCTTGAATCTCCCAGTAGCGGCGGTAGCGCCGTTTGTAGAATGGGAAGCAGGAAAGGTGCATCGGAGGTCCATTGTGCTTGCAGTTGTGGTGAAAGCAGGTGTAGGTAGGAATAGAGCGAATGGGAAAATTGAACGTAATTGATACCGTTTTCATCCCCAAAAAGACCATTGGGTGGATTTTTAGGAAGATTTTTAGACGGAATAGGTCCTGTAACGGGTGTTGCAGTGGGAACTACGCGCCACTGGGTATTGGTATAGGACATGGAATCTGCCAGTAGTAGAAAATCACCAAAAGACTGATGCGGAGCATATGGAAAATCATAAGGTTGAACGGCGACAGGTATGCCTTCATTTTTTAGGACGAGTACCCCTTCGTCGGGTAGAGAAAACCCAGGAATTAATCGTGCGTTTTGAGTGTTTCCGTAGCGTATTGTCCCAGAATCTATGGGGCAATGATTTGTTTTTTTAGCTCCACTCTTCGAGATGAGATCAATCTGGGCCTTGGGCATGGGGACAGGACTGTAGGCAATAAAATAATCGCCGTTGTTCCCTTCAATCTGGTGGATGCCGATAATTTGTACGCTTTGACGATCAGGATAGTCGAGCAGCACAGAGTCTGTAGCAAAAAAGGCGAGATTACCGGCTGTATCGACGGCTAGAGGAACCTCTATAGACCATCGACCCAGAGGAATGGGCCGATCGAAGAACACGTCCCAATACGATGGTCCTAGATACGTATACAATGCGGTATCCATGGGTTTTCCTTGTTGCGAACGTATAATGACACCGTTTAGACTTCCGGGCGCAGGTAAGGTAGGTTCGGACCAGTTCAGCCTGAGCTGTTGCGGTGACAAAATCTCAATACTTTGCAATTTCGGTGCGATGGTATCACGAAAAGCGTAGCCTTCTGCCCTCAATGTTGAAAACAAAAATTTATCCACACGGCTTGAGGTATAGGCGCAATGCACGCTGAGACTTTTTGAGGAACGAAGGGTGCTATCGGTCGTGCTGAACAAGAGCGAGTCCGCATCGTATACATGAAAAGTGTAGTTGCTGTCCCTTTCAATCCGCATAGCAACAGCGACTTCATTTCGGTTAACGTAGCCTGCAATCGAAGCGAGAACACTGTCTTTTTCTGGCGTATGTAAGATTAAAAAAAGATCATCGCCACTGGAGCCGGACGGTTGAATGGCGTAAAAACTAGGGTCCGATTCGATGAACCTAAAGCTGCAAAAGTTAGCACTAGACGGATTGAACTCCATTCGCATTTGGAGGCGCCAATTTGCCTGGACTGCAGCGCGACTCTCACGACGCCATTCCAAAGAACCCGCAGCAGGCGCTGCACTCCGCAACCCATCTGCTGAAAATTGCATCCACGCGGTATCGCCCTCCCAGTCTACATGTGGAGCAGTTAAGGAGTCGAGAAGTTGGTAAAATTGGCCTGTGGCCGCGTTAAAAATGAGGCA
>NYXD01000057.1 GCA_002685435.1 Cryomorphaceae bacterium
CTAACCTCGATGCATACGCGTATCTTATAAAAGGTGAAACGCAGTTGACAGAACAATGGTCAGAGGAATTGGAGCAAATGCATTTTGATGCAGTGTTCTTTTTACCGGTTTGGCCTGAGATTCACAGCCTGGATAAACAACGCATGGAAACGTTAGAGGATTGTATCGAAGTAGATGGTTACCTAAAGCAAGCCTACCGCGAAAAAGGATACCATTTGATTGAAGTACCACTGGTCAGTGTCGAAGAGCGTGTCGCCTTTATTGAGGCACATTTATGAGTAGAGAAAAGGCACTTGAAGCATTAAAAACGTATTGGGGCTATTCCGGGTTTCGTGGATTGCAAGCCGATATCATTGCGCAAATCTTAAGCGGCCATGATACTATAGGACTGCTACCTACGGGCGGTGGAAAATCTATTTGTTACCAGGTGCCCGGATTAATGTTGCCGGGCTTTACACTAGTTATTAGCCCTTTAGTAGCACTCATGAGTGATCAACAGAAGGGACTTGAGGACCGTGAAATAAAGAGTTATCATTTTAAAGGCTCATACACTCCACGTAAACTAGATGAAGCTTTTAGAAACATACGGTTTGGAGAATATAAGTTTGCTTTCGTCGCACCCGAGCGACTCAACAGTGAATTGTTCCAGGAATACATAAAGCACGCAGATATTAGCTTAATAGCTATAGATGAAGCTCATTGTATTTCTCAATGGGGTTTCGACTTTCGACCATCGTATCTAAATGTTAATATTCTTAGAACGTTGAAGCCCGATGTACCCGTTCTAGCCTTAACTGCATCAGCTACTCCTAGAGTAAAAAGAGATTTAGCAGAGACGTTGCTGATACCGAATGCAAAGGTCTTTGAAGACTCTATTCAAAGGACCAATCTTCATCTGCATATAAAATTCACTCCTAATAAAGAGCGACAACTGTTTCGGCTACTATCGCGTTTAGTTGGTACAGGGATTATTTACGCTAAAACTAGACGAAGTTGTGAATCTTTAGCGGAATTACTTCAGAACAATGGTCACTCCGCCGAATACTATCATGCTGGTTTATTACCAAACGAAAAAGAACAGCGGCAAAATGACTGGCTTTCGAATGACCTTAGGATCATTGTTAGTACCACGGCTTTCGGCATGGGTATAGATAAAAGCGATGTCAACTGGGTCGTGCATTGGGACGTACCGGACACATTAGAAGGATACTACCAGGAAGTAGGCAGAGGTGGTCGTGGAGGTCAAGAAGCTTCAGCGTATCTACTTTTTCATCAGCAAGATGTAGCAAGGTTGCAGAAAGGAATAACGGACTTACCGAATCCCATGCATGCCCTAGAGTTCTACAATAGATTCTGTAGTAGGTTTCAAATTGCAGTAGGTACCGGTGAGGGTACTACGTATCCCTTTAGCATCGTTGCTATGGCAAATGATTTTAAAATGAGTGTACCGGTAGCCTTATCCTATATAAAGTTACTTCAGCATAGAGGCTATTGGCAATTTCAAGAAAGTAGTCAAATTTGGCCCGCTCTAGAGTTTACTAGTAAACCCCTTCAATGGGAAAAGTTAGAACGACAAGAGGGAGAACTACTCATACAACTACTGCGTTTATATCCGCACGCTATGTTCCAACCGGCTCGTATTCATCTTAAGAAATGTGCAGCTATGGCTATGCTTACCCCTGAGCAGTTTGAGCGTCGGCTTTCTTACTTCGAAGAGAAGGGTCTTTTAAAATATCTTCCAGAAACATCCGGTAGTTCTATCACCCTGATGGATCCTAGGCCCCATAAGAAGCATCTGCATTTTCCAAAATCATTTTTAGACAGTTGGCTTGAAAGTAAAGTTGAAAGAGCTAAAGCGATGTTGTCCTTATTGAAAAGCGAAGAATGCATCTTTATTGAATTATCAAAGTACTTTGGCCAGGATTCTAATTTACAACCTTGCCGCAAATGCAGTAGGTGCTTACATGACCATTATCCTGATGAACACAAAGTAAAAGAGCGCCTTTCGAAAGGGGATACAATTGACGATATTTGGTTTGATTTAAATTGTTCAGTAGATGAGCTCAGAAAGTTTGGATAGAAGCGTAATATATATGGGAACGCCGGAGTTTGCGGTAGCTCCTTTGAAGGCATTGATTCAAGCCAATATATCTGTAGTAGCGGTAGTGACTGTTGCCGATAAACCGGCCGGGCGTGGAAGGAAACTTAATGAAAGTGCCGTCAAAAAAGCGGCGAATGACTTTGGTATCCCTGTACTTCAACCAACATCGCTGAAGAGTCCAGTGTTCCTCACTGAATTGGCTTCTTTTAATGCGGACCTATTTGTAGTAGTCGCATTCAGAATGTTACCGGAAGTGGTTTGGAACATGCCTCCGCTAGGCACGTTTAATCTTCATGGTTCATTGCTGCCGGCTTACAGAGGGGCTGCGCCTATTAATTGGGCCATAATTAATGGAGATACAAAAACTGGTGTTACCACCTTTTTTCTAGATAAGGATATAGATACTGGTTCTATTATCCAACAATCAGAAATACATATAGAAGATAAATGGACTGCAGGGGAACTTCATGATGCAATGATGCCTTTAGGAGCCGACTTAGTAGTAAAGACGGTTCATTCCATTTTTAAGGGACAATGTACACTTCAATCGCAGAGCAATGAACTTGCAACACACGCTCCCAAATTAAATAAGGAAAACTGTCGTTTAGACTTTACTAAATCCCCCAGTCAAATCATAAGTCAAATTAAAGGCTTGAGTCCGTTTCCAGGCGCCTATTATGGAGACTATAAATTCATGAATGCCTCAGTATGTGGAGCCGAAACACGCAGTATTAATCCAATATTATTTCGATTAAAGGGCGGTTTGTTCCTTAAATATTCCAGAGGAACCATCGAAATCACATCAATTAAAGCTGCTGGAAAGCGCCAAATGTCAGGAAAAGACTTTGCTAATGGCATGCAAGTAGATGATTTACCGCTTATTTCGTAAGTATTTAATCTTAGTTTTTGGCCAATTGTGAATAATTTCGCTTAGTTATTAACTTTTTTTAGCTGAAGGCCCGAAAACACTTGCATAGAAGCAATTTTCATCTATATTTGAGAAGCATTCGTTAAAAAGATTAATTAATTAAAACTAATTGCAATGAACAAAGCACAATTGATCGACGCAATGGCAGCAGACGCTGGCATCTCTAAAGCACAAGCTAAAGCGGCTTTAGACTCATTTACTGGTAACGTAGGTTCAACACTAGCAGGTGGTGGCCGTATCTCTTTAGTAGGTTTCGGTTCTTTCTCTGTTTCTGAGCGTGCAGCTCGTGATGGTCGTAACCCACAAACTGGTGCAGTNATCAAAATCGCTGCTAAGAAAGTAGCTAAGTTTAANGCTGGNGCTGACCTAAACGGTAAGCTCTAATCTTANGACTTATACCTTATCAAAATGCCTTCCTTNNGGAAGGCATTTTTTTTTGCCCATANGCTANGGCTGTAACCGTTTGGTNNNCCATTCCCCANCCNTCAANCGTNTAGATNATNCGATCGTGGAGCCTACCAGACCTACCCTGCCAAAACTCAAAAGTTTCGGGAGAAATTAAGAATCCACCCCAAGCTTCAGGTTTAGGAACGGTACTTCCCTCTGGAAAATGTTGCTGAAATGTATTGAACTTATCTTCTAGGGCGTTCCTATCCTCTATAGGCTTGCTTTGTTCGGACGCTGCTGCACCTATTTGACTGAGATAGGGTCTTGTCTTAAAATATTTCTCATTCTCTTGCTCATCGAGTTTACGTACCGTTCCTGTAATACGTATTTGTCGCTCTTGTTCGCGCCAAAAGAAAAGTGAACTGACATTTGGATTGTCAATAAGTTGTTGCCCCTTGTTTGACGCATAATTCGTGTAGAATACGAAACCATTTTCACGCACTTCTTTCAACAATACGATTCTGTTTTGGGGTATTTTGTTACCATCAACAGTGGCAATCGCCATTGCATTGGCATCTTTTACTCCTAAAAGTTGATAACTCTCAAACCAATCTTTAAATTGATGAATAGGGTTTTTCTTTAGATTCGCTTCAAGCAATGAATCGAACTTATAATCTTCACGAATGTTATGTAAATCCATGTTGCTAAATTAGTGTAATGCAAAACAAAAACCGTCCACAAAAAGGCGTACTCTTAATTTCTAAACCGCTTATCGGTGATGGCTTTTTTGAGCAATCGGTTGTATACTTAACAACTCACGATAAAGACGGTTCGCTCGGCTTCACGCTCAATAAGAACTCTTCCCTCCTTGCACAAGACTTTATGAATCATCTTCCTGGTGAAGACCCTATTTATTACGGTGGACCTGTAGAGCAAGATGCTCTGTTTTATTTGCATACAATGGATACGCTTAACGGCGCAATTCACGCTGGTAATGGCCTATATTTAGGTGGAGACTATACTGTTTTACAAGATGCCATTAAGACCGCTCGAGAATTGAATCTTGAAGCAGTACGATGTAAGTTTTTCTTAGGTTATAGTGGCTGGGCAGCGGGTCAACTTGAGGAAGAAATTGGTCAAGGGACTTGGATTGTACGAAAACCGCCCTTTGAAATAGATCCACTAGAGCTTACTAGTGAAGCATGGCGGACATACATGAAGACCCTAGGAGGCGAATTCGCACTATGGGCAAATGCCCCGGAAGATCCTTGGATGAATTAAAGTGCGCCTAAGACATTGAGCTTACGGTTGATCATATCGATCATCTCCTTCGCTTTCTCTGTGCCAAAAGTCTTTTTACGGTACTGCTCAACCCACTGAATACCGCGAATTGTATTTGTAATCCAAACCTCATCCGCCTTTTGCAAGTCAAATGGATTGATTGAGGCCTCTTGCACTTCGAGCCCTATGTCTTTCGCCCAGTCGAGTACATTCTTTCTAAAAACACCTCGTAAAGCGCCATCTTCAAGGGGAGCTGTTCGTAACAGGTTTCCTTGTACAAGAAATACATTTCCGTAATTCGCCTCGACCAATTGTTTTGCATCATTGACCAGAAGAACCGCATCGAATTGATTCTCGTGAGCATAAATGCTTCCTAATACGTAGGGCAAGGCATTGCTACTTTTTAAGGTAGATAGTAACCCTGGTTGTATGTAATGATCTTTAAAGAGTTCTACTTTCAAACCTACCTTATTCAAAATATAATCCTTCGTCTCAAGCGGGTCCAACTCCATCCACCAATCTATTGCGTTCGTATTAGGTGTGTAAGTACCGCCGCCGCCACGAACAATCTGTAATCGCAAGCGACCGTTTTCAAAACCACGCTCTTCAGCAAGTCTCAATGATTGTTCCACAATAAATTCGGGAGTAAACTCCATAGGGATGGTCATACGCAGAATACGCATACTTGCCATCAATCGGAAATAGTGATCCTCAATGAAGAGTAATTTACCCTCACGCATCCTGATGGTCTCGAATACACCATCGCCATAACGTGCTCCACGAGCTATAGTCGTACTAGGTAGTTTATCGAATTCTTGAAGTTCCGTATTGAAATTAATCATTTCGTTTTTCCTTTAAAGTTGGCAAATCTATGGCAAAAAAAAGTCCCCATACGATCGTATGAGGACTCTATTAACATTAAGCGCGATCGTTTAGTTTACAACGATACGTTTGACTTGGACACCATTTTCGGTTGCTATTTGCACCAAATAGATCCCATTATTCCAATTCGATACATCAATGCTTAAACTGTTGCCAGTTGCATCCGAAGCGTACACTACTCTACCAGTAATGTCGAAAGCCTGTACACTTGTAAACGTGCTGCCATTTGTGCCTTTAATAGCTACTACATCAGACGCTGGATTTGGATAAACCTTGAACGATTGCGCCGTTTCAACAATACCTGCCGGTACCCCTTCTGCTTGAAGCACTGTGGCCATTCTAGGTATTATAAATGACATTACCGTATCCATCCAAGCCAGTGAAGTACTCTTCACATTTGGATTAGCATCAGTTGCGGTTATATTAGGATCATTTGGATCGTACCAATTCCAAGGAGAAGTATGTACAATCCATGGAGTTGCTGCTTGGGCCGGTGGAATTTCAACAGTATATAGACACTCCTCACCTGTTGGGTTCGTGGCTTGTTGGTCTACCCAAACTGCATCAGTATAGTTTTCGTCTAAGAAAATGTCATTATTCCCGAATGCGTTGGCCGCTTTAATAGCGCCGTATGATCCAGTAACGCTCACTACTGCAAAGAATTGTGCCCCGATTGGTACGTAAACCATACCTGTATCATAAGGCGCAAAGAAATCGAACTTACTATGGACACTCAACATCGGAACATCACCTTGTTCCAACCAAGCACCGTCTCCCAAAGCACCACCCATATTGATAGTCATTAGGATATCATCAGGCATACCCGGGTGATTTATGTAGTTCCTACCCGGAGAGCTATAGTCCATCGTTGGTAAGCCTAATGTATTCTGACCCGTGACCACTACCTCTGCACCAAAGCCGTCGATATCACCGACGATAGACGTATCGACATAGGGATCACCAGGAAGTACAGGCTGACCAAAGATGCCGGTCGAATCCTGATACTTAAATTTGTTCGGCCCTACGACTTCTGAATGTTTGTCTATAGTCGCATAAGCAAATGTTAAGTAACCACCTGAACCTTGTCCTACCATAATGGTATTACTTGCATTAATTCCGTACGGGTTACCTGCACCCATTTGGGTTAGGTTCAAATAGCGTACAAGCGCTTTTGCGTCCTGGATAGAATAGTAGACCGCTTGTAAGTTACTACCACGACGTACATCTAGATTGGTACTATTTGCCAACCAACCTAAACGGTATGAAGCTGCAATACTCACATATCCCATTTTCGCGAAACGATGACACATCTCGACAACAGCGCTGTCTTGACGTGTACCTAACGGCGAGCCGTTTATTCCTTTCGGAAGGAATGATCCAGTGTGCCAAACAATAACTACTGGTCGGTTGGTCGTCGTATCTACTGCTGGGGATGGCATATAGAAATCGGCTTGCAACGGTTGTAGATTTGTTCCACCCAAAAGTGCAGAATCCACGTAGGGATTGAAATTAACACCGTAACTCACATCGGACATTACGGCGATTTCACTGTCATTGTATATCTCCGTAGTATAGCGTTGTGCAAATACACTGGATGATACGAGCAACGAGCAGATTAAAAATGTAATCTTTTTCATAGGCATGTTCTTTTTGAGAGATTAATTAATTTGAATACTTAGGTAGGCCAACCTCCCAACTAAAGGCCCCCCAAATACTTGATATACTTTATTATTAAGGACATTACTCGCTCCTAACTTATAAGTAATGGTGCGTTTAT
>NYXD01000058.1 GCA_002685435.1 Cryomorphaceae bacterium
CGGTGGTGCGATATGCTTTCCATGATTGCCATGGCGTCCATTCCACCTAACGGATGGTTTGCAGCGAATATTGCACCTCCCGTAATAGGGATATTTTCTGTACCTACACTCTGAACGGTTACGTTGTAGCGCTTACATATGGCAGCGCAAAATTCGAAGTTATTTAGGTCTTTTAGATCAATCAACAGCGTATTCAAGTCGCTCTCTCGAAAGACATTTTCACTGAAGTAGCGGATGATGAAACCAGGAATGATGCGGTGAAGTGAAGGATTTCTATCCTTGATTACTCCATCTATATCGATGAATTTCTCTGACGATTTGATTTGCTTTTCGGTCATTTGTTCAAAGTGAAAGGCGAAAATAGTGAATTCCTATTTCTTTAGTTGCTTTTCATAGGTAGCTATCCATTGCTCTGGCGTTATTTTCTGAGCCAACTCTACAATAAGTTGGAACGGGATATCGTCCATTTTTTTGAAACGAACACAGCTTTTA
This sequence comes from Cryomorphaceae bacterium, assembly GCA_002685435.1. The sequence continues at coordinate 493 of NYXD01000058.1, forward strand.
CCCATATCCAATTTTCTTTTAGAATGCTTCGGATACTCCTCTTGCCACCACGAAATGAGTTCAGGCGTTGCATACAGGCCCATGTGGTAAAAGGCGATAAAGTTTTTTTGCGAAGCGATACTAATGAAGGGTAATGGAACTTGTGGAGAAACGTGATAACCAGGAGAGTACAGACTATGCGGAACAGAGAAAGCAGGCATACCGTAGCTGATGCATTCTTCAAAACCTTTGGGTAGATGTGTTCTTAAGATGGCCAGTAATTCCTCAAAAACTGCCGTGCGGTCTTCCGGGATTTGATCAACATATTCAGCAATTGTGGCGGCTTTTATTGTCATGGATAGTCTAGTCTACTTCTATCGTTAAATATAGATTATAAATAGAAAATTCTGGTTTGTGTAGGAAGATTGCCTAGGACGCTAATGGACCCCTATTTCATATAAAGCGGGTAAGGCCTTACCGGAAAAATCAAATAGTGCTTGATTTTCGTACGGACTTCCATCTTGTGCTTGAGGTCCTTTGTAGGCCACCAATTCACCACCCCAATAAACAAGTCCAGTTCCGAGTGAATCGGTTAGTGCTCGAAGCGAAGCTATAAAGGCGCGCTGACCTTCTTTAGTGGCGGGGAAATCAGGATGTAATTGACTCGTGTCGCCAATGTGATTGTTGGTCCAATCGTTCCAATTCAAAGTGAATGGATATGAGGTCTCTACGAGTGCGACCGGACGCTGAAAAGTATCTTGTAATTCGAAACAGGTTGCAGATAAAACACCTACATCCGTGCCGTGCCACTTGGGGTAATAGGATAAACCGATCCAATCGTAATCTACCGAGTCAACCGTTTGATAAAAATTTTTAGCGCCAGAATAACCGGCATAATGCAGAATGGTGATCACGCTGCTATCTGCTGCTTTTGCACCTGTACATCCCGCTTGTAAAAGTTTCTGGAATTCACCATCTCCATCACGTAGACCATAAGGGTGCATTAAGCCGTGATTTATTTCATTACCTATTTGCACATAATCAGGCGCTAATTTTTGTACCGTTTTGAAGGTCATAGCTTCCACGCTGTCGCAGAGGACATTAAAATCAAGATTCGCCCATTGATCCGGAAGGTTTTGGGAACCAGGGTCGGCCCAGGTATCGCTGTAGTGGAACGTGAGCATAATTTGNAAATCTAAATCTCTCAGCCTCGAGACGTAGGGAATAAGCTCTTGTAAAGAACCGTCACCCGTTGAGTTGTTCCAGACTTTGAGTCTAACAATGTTCAGGCCCGCCTCGTGTAAAATTTCTAGTGCNTCTTTTTGAATTCCGTTTTTATCGGCAAAAGCATAACCTTCTGCTTCTATTTTCGGCAATTGGCTAAAATCAGTACCGCGCAGTGGCAACCGACTCCCGTTGGAAGTTCCGGGGACTTCTGGTCGACATGACGAGAGTATAAAAGCTGCAGTAATAACCAAGAGCCGATAAGAACAAGTCATAACTTCTATTGTTAGGAGTGAAAAGGTAATCAATGTTTGGACTGTTCAAAAAGAAATCGGAAAAAGAAAAGCTTGAAGCGCAGTACGATGCGCTCATTAAAAAGAGTTACGAGTTAAGCCACAGCAATAGAGCGGAAAGCGATAAGGTACAGGCACAAGCGCAGGAAGTACTGAGTAGAATCGATGCGCTAGAAGATTAAAGCGCTCCGTTTTGAGCACCAAGTGGACGCAACCATTTTTTTTCGGCGTAAAATGTGCCGAACGGTATTAATGATGCGATAAGAAATAGGAGCGATTTTGTCCAATGCACCTTATAGTTTACACTGAATTCAATCAGAGAAAAGAGGTAGAGAACCGTCAATAACCCATGTAACATGCCAAAGACCTTGTTGGGATAGGGTATGTCGAATCCATACTTCAAGGGCATACAAATGAAAAGTAGAACTAGGAAAGAACTGCCTTCAAAAAAAGCAACCCATTTGAATCTAGAGTAGGGAGTCTTTAGCATTATTTTTATGCTTGATGTCAATTGATTTGAGGAACTTAATAGCTTCTGTATTGAAAATCTCTGGTTGCTCTACGTTCACTACGTGACCGCAGTTTTCAATAACATGAAGTAGAGCGCTGCGGTGGTTTTCGACAATTTTACGGATGCTCGGCAAAAACATATGGTCTTCGCTTCCCATGATGTAAAGGGTGGGGACGTTACTATCCTTGAATCTAAAAAACTTCAATAGAGGGTTAACCTCCGCCACGAGTGTAAACCAACGTTTGAACTCTCTTTGATACAACTTACGGGCCTCTCGTACGAAAAGATTGCGAGCCTCCTTGTGGGTTTTCTTTGGCATTATGACCCACGCAAAAAACTTGTAGAGTACCATGTAAGGAATGACGCTTTTAAAAGCGGCACCTGTTCTCATTAAGATTTGACCTCGTTTATTGAGTTTCATTACTGCACCGCCCATGATCATACTTAAGGATCTTTGTGGGTGACGTTCGGTGATATCACGAATAATTATGGTACCTAAGGAAATTCCAATCCAGTGGGTGTTTTGAATTCTCAAATGATCTAACACTTCGAGCACCTCATCACCAATTGTAGAAAAGTTATAGTTTTTAATCCGTTCATAAATGGGAGCCTTGCTGCGACCATGCCCTCTCAAATCAATAAGAAGAACATTGAAGTTTGAAGAAAACGCTTTGAGTTGTTTGTACCATATCGTACTAGACCCACCTGCTCCGTGGACGAAGGTCACCCACGGTAAATCTGCCTCATTTCGATGTAAACTATAATTAAGCATATTACAAATGAACACATTATAAGCAAAGGCTGTTCAGTGTGGAGCATATTTATTATGTTCGGCATCTATTTTTTATCAGAAACAACACCCTATGGTCAACCAAAGTCCTTTTTCTAATCTCAAGCAAGACGCACCTAGCGCTTTAGTCGTATTTTTAGTTGCTTTACCCCTTTGTTTGGGGATCGCGCTTGCCTCGGGTGCACCTCTTTTTTCTGGTTTAATCGCCGGAATCATTGGCGGTTTGATAGTTGCACCGCTTAGTGGTAGTCCCTTAGGTGTAAGCGGTCCTGCCGCTGGTTTAGCCGTGATCGTTTATGGCGCCATAGAGCAGCTAGGTGCATACCCTACATTTTTAGCAGCCGTGGTTGTAGCCGGCGTAGTCCAGATGCTTTTAGGAGTGCTTAAAGCGGGTGTTATTGGCTACTATTTCCCGTCTTCAGTGATTAAAGGAATGTTGAGTGGTATTGGTATCATCATCTTTTTGAAACAGATTCCTCACGCTTTTGGTTATGATGCAGATCCAGAGGGTGATATGTCATTTATACAGCAAGACGGACACAATACGTTTTCAGAATTCAAATACATGTTGGAGACCATTAGTCCCTCAGCAACACTTATCGCAGTTTTAGGATTATTGATCATGATTCTTTGGGAACGGCCATTTATGAAAAAGTTGTCTTTTACAACGATCATACAAGGGCCATTAGTTGCTGTAGTTACGGGTATTCTACTCAAGTTATATTTTGACGGAAAAGAAGGATGGGAATTGATCGGCGATCATTTGGTATCGCTACCTGAGACAGAAGGTTTAAGCGGGTTTATTGGTCAGTTCAGTACACCAGATTTCAGTGCTTTTCTAAACCCCGCGATNTATACTATTGGAATTACAATGGCAGTTGTCGCATCGCTGGAGACGCTATTGTGTGTTGAAGCCACGGATAAATTGGATCCATACAAAAGGGTAACGCCNACCAANCGTGAACTCTTGGCACAAGGTGCTGGAAANATTGTGAGCGGTTTAGTAGGAGGATTGCCTATTACCCAGGTAATTGTGCGTTCATCTGCGAACATACAAAGCGGCGGACGTACCAAAGCATCTGCTACTTTACACGGTGCACTTTTACTCATCTCAGCTTTTGCTATACCCTCGATCCTAAATCTCATTCCATTGGCTGCTTTAGCCGCAATTTTATTAATTGTAGGGTATAAGCTAGCGAAGCCAAGTATGATTGTCGGGATGTGGAAAAAAGGTAGTAATGAGTTTATCCCTTTTGCTGTTACGGTCGTAGGAATAGTTTTGACTGATCTATTAATGGGAATTGCATTAGGTCTTNTAGTTGCCATTGTATCTATTCTTTGGGATAACTTTAAAGTGCCTTACAAATTTGACATCCGCAACTATAAAGCGGGTGCACCGATCAAGATAGAGTTTTCGGAAGTAGTTAGTTTCTTGAATAAGGCGAGTATTCAGCAGACTTTGAATACTATTCCACCAAATTCNACTGTCCTTTTAGATGCATCACNAACANTNCGAATGCACCCGGATGTGCATGAAATTATCCAAGAATTTCAGGTCAATGCCGCTTCGAAGGATATTACTCTAGAGTTGATAGGCTTTGAGGCTACAATCAGTGAAACCCCGATGGCTGATTTCGAGGAACAGGTATTGCAAAAGCCGCGTGCAACAACTTCTAAAGTCGCCAAACTCTTCAAAAATAAGTAACTTAGGACACATGCGGTTTAGGTATGTGTTGTTTTCGGGANTGTNTGNGNTGTTATTCATTTTACCTAATGAATGNNCNGGNCANGAGTCGCCNCGTTTTCGTGGAGAGTTAGGNTATCTCTATGCTTTTCATGACGACTTGGNTATTACNAAGAAGGATTGGANACTGGTTCCTGGGACATGGTCAGACCCATCTAATTACGATGGCCAAAGCCAATATGCCTTTACTTTCAGAGATACCTCTTGGTACTACCCGTTTAATCATCATCTGCCATTTATCAATACACGTTATCGTCTAAGCTCTAATTCACTGAATTCTCTTGAAATTGCTCTTCTTCAGAGTATTACCATTAACAGTTGGCGTCAATTGTCTTTTATGTGGGGAGCGGAGTTCATATACCGTCCAGTGGATTGGATGCAACTCGCGGTGCAAGCAGGATTCATATCCGGTTATCATTCGGTAACTAATCTTCAGAATCCAACATTATTGCCAATAGAGGGCGAGGAGGGCGGAGTCCTTTTAGGTGCGAATGCTACTGCAGAGGTTTTGGTCTCAGAACGCTGGAAGATACGCTTGAGTTATAATCCACTAGTCACGGGCCTAGGTATGGCGTATGACTTGACAAAAGACAAATAGCTGTGAAAATAACCTTAGAACGCTTCGACGAAAATTTTGGCTTTAAGGCACGTGCAGGTAACCACGAAATGATCCTCGATACTGCCGCGGAGATAGGTGGTAACGATCAGGGCTTTCGCCCCATGGAATTAATGCTTATTTCATTAGCTGGATGCAGTGCAATAGACATTGTTCACATCCTTAATAAAGGTAAGCATGCTATTCGGAGTTATACTGCAACGGTCGAAGCAGAGCGTCGCGATGAATTGCCTCGAATCTTCTCAACTATCGACATGATTATTACTGTCGATACAGATGCGCCCGATACTGTTTTAGAGCGTGCGTTGAAACTGACTAAAGAGAAGTATTGCAGCGCTTATGCAGTGCTAGAGGCATCTTCACCGGTAACGTTAAAACTGGTTAGAGACTCACTTTGATGCTTAGCATTGCCATACGAGGTGCAAATGTTCTATAACCTGCAGGTCGAGCAGCTACAACATGTCTACTGTTTGTTGCGTTTTGCAGCGATAATTTGAATGTTATATTCTCTGTAAGTGCATAACGTATAGCCTCGTTTATGACCAAAGATTGTGGCAAATCGAACGCGTCTAATTCTGCAGCTGATTTACGAGCGCTGAGGTGGAAATTATTTTTTGCTTTATTAAATTCCAATTGTGTTCGCGAAAAATTTCATTCTACATCGCTTTAGAATTCGTAATTTTCACAATATGTTGAAGACCAGGCTAATTCTTGTTTTACTAGTGCTATTTCTTACAGCTGAGGGACAAAACTGTTCGGTAAGTGCGAATGCAGATACACTGACAGCCTGTATAGGTGATACGATATTCTTATCCGCAAGTGGGACGAATACCTATGAATGGTCTCATGATGCTACGTTAAGCTGTGATACTTGCGCTTCACCTTACGTTATACTTTCCGATACGTCTTCTTATGTCTTAGTTAAGGGCGTGAGTCAAACTACCCAATTGGCTAATAATGGTAATTTCTCTAGCGGTAATTCGGGGTTTTTGACGAACTATACGTACAACCCCACGTCCATTTGGAACGAAGGCACCTATGCGGTTGGACCTAATCCTAACGCCGTGCATCCCAACTTTGGCAGTTGGGGCGACCATACTACAGGTTCAGGCAATTACATGCTCGTTAACGGCTCCACGGGTGGCAATAAAATTTTATGGCGCCAAACCATTAATTTTCCTCCTGGGATTCAGGTGACGGTAAAGTGGTGGATGTTAACGTTCGTATCGCCTGCGGGATCATTGCAACTCAAGCTTGCGGGTACAAATATTGGAAATGCAGCAAGCACACCAAACTCCACAGGAGTGTGGTCACAAACCTCTAGAACTTTTACGGTTCCTGCATCTGGGAGTGCGATACTAAATCTAGTGACGACCAGCGCCGTATTGTCAGGGAATGACTTCGGCATTGATGATATAAGTTTTCAGTACACTTGTGAATCCTTCGATACAGTATGGATCGCACCTAAGAGTGATGCGCAGATTCTTATTGATACAACGTCACTATTTTCTTGTGATAGTCTATGTTTTACTCTGGATAATACCATGGATTCGTTAGGTCTATTGAACTACCAATGGGTGCTTAGTGATGGAACTGCAGATACCTCTTCCATGTTTTCGCATTGCTTGAACGATTCTGGCAATTACGCGGGCTACCTCTTAACCTCTTCGAATGAAGGCTGTACCGATAGTGTCGCATTACCTGCAATGCGCGTAGGTTATACGAGAATGATTGATAGTCTGGTCATTAGCAACGACGGTAAGTATTTCACAAACGGTATTTTAGTGTTAAATCCAAACGAAATTATTGGATTGGGAGCGCATTTTGAACCGTACGTAGGTTCTGGAGGAGTGGATAGTTTGTATGTGTCTTATGGCTCTGGTAGCATAAATGAACCGCTCATATTACCTATGCAAATGGCGCATGGTTGGAGTCCCGTTCCGCTTACCTTCGAGCCACAGACGGTCTGTGCGTTTTTATACACTGCGGATGGTTGTGTGGATTCACTTTGCCAGCAGATCGCATTTTACCCCACTATAACGGTGCCTAATTTTTTTACACCAAACGGCGACATGATAAACGATGTGCTAGAGATTCAATCTACCAATACAGATCGATTGGTACAAAGAATATACAACCGTTGGGGCCAATTGGTCTTTGAAACTGAACAGCCGAATCTCTTTTGGGATGGAAAAGTCGAAGGAGTACTTGCTGCTGCAGGTGTATATTTCTTGCAGGTTGAAGCATCAAATCTTTACACTAGCGGCCGGCCGATAATGCAACGAAAGGCCATACATTTGATAAGGTAAAGCCATCCGTTATGAAATAAGAATGCATGAGATCTAGACTGCTAAACATTATCACTTCCGCGATTATCGTTCTTGCCCTACTTTCCTTTTACGGTTGGAGCGTCCGAAAGCATGGAATTCCAGGTAATGCCGAGGGATTATGGGGGAAGTTCTTAGTTACGCTTACATCNTTCCCGGATTTAATCACGCAGGCGGCGGAGGAGGTGGAAAAGCTACCAGGAACCTTCGTGCCTACGCACCCCGNATTCGCGCCCATAAATAGATTAGACTACGATATNAATGTATTGGTTAGCTATTCGAACGAAGATGGAAATAGAGCAATAGAGATCCGAAATTTAAAGACGCAGTCCGTTAAAAAATCGTGGGAAGTAAAAGGAGGCTTGAAGCCGCACCATCGAGTCATGCATCCACTTTTGCTCTCTAATGACCGTATGGCATACGCTACAAATGGATATGACGGTATTTATTGCATGAATGCTAAGGGTGAGCAACTTTGGCATCAAAAAGAAATTGGACACCATCATTCAATGAATGNNGGTATTGGCGAAACTATGTGGGTTTGCGCTTATGATTTATCAAAATCTTCTCACCCTTCAAATGGTGTACAGTATGAAATGGGAGGAGTGAAATACCATTTTTTAGACAACTATATAGCTCAGTTAGATACGGAAACAGGAGCGCTACTTTTTAAGCGTTCGATGGCCGAACTGCTGCTAGATCATGGATTAGAACACCTCATCATTAAAAGTGTAGTGGTTGATGATCCCATTCACTTGAATGATGTAGAGCCAGTTTTGGAATCAAGTGAATATATGCTTGCGGGGGATGTATTCTTAAGTTTTAGAACTTCTTCCGTCATTCTACATTACAGGCCGTCAAATGACAGTATCGTTCGCGTAATAGAAGGTTCTTTTACAAGTCAGCACGATGTGGATATTATTGACGGACAAACCATCGCATTTTTTAATAATAATGCACCAACTAAAAGATTTAAAGAGGATGGTGGACGAAGCAAGGAGGCTGTTCTTCTAAAATACCCTGCGTATTCTTCACATATCAAATATTACGATCTCGTCTCTAATACATTCACGGCGCCAAATAAGGAGGCCTATGCGCAAAACGGCGTGTACACGTTTACAGAGGGTTTGTTTGAGCGGTTACCCAACGGTGATGTACTTATTGAGGAACAAAATCCTGGTCTGCTGTGGGTATTTAGACAAGACAGTCTGTTGTTTAAGGGGGTGTTGCCTTCTCATCATGAAGGATACCACCATTTATTGAATTGGACTAGAGTGGTGGATTAATATTGAATTTATCATATTCAGGTATGTNTAGGACGCTTTGTGATTGCGTCTACATCGGTTTTGGAACCATTAAACACTTCCATTTGCTTACTTTCAAGGAAGCACTTTAAATGACTCCTTACAGCGCATGGTGAGCTCAGTACAATCAAAATGATAATAAAGGCAGTGCTCAGAAATCTACGGATAGGTAGCGTAGGTAGTTGTCTCATATCGATTACTATGTACAGGTATATTATTCTAGTGCTTTTCGCAAGGCACTAACTCCACCCACTATGGGGAGTATGATTTTTGTGTCTTTAAGATCTAAGGTGAGTATAGTNCCAGGCTCAGGGTGCAGTGTGAATTCTTGGTCGCTGGAGAAAATCATTAGACCTATTTGTTGGCCTGNTGGAATGATTTGGTCGTCCGGTTGTAAGTCGAAATTAAGGGTATAAAAGTTCCCTGGATCAAGAGGTTTACTTTCTGTGAGCGATTTTGAATTTTGGGGGTCAGCCCATCCTCGAGTAATGATATTATCGTAAATCTCAGCATTTTTATGGTCTTCCCAAGGTAAGGCAACGAGCCAAACAGAAAGATTTNCAGCAGGTTTCGAACTTGCCATTTTGATTTCGATTGATACAGTACCGGAAAGATGTAGATCCTGTGACAGGATTGGTGTAGTATACAATAAGCGGTGATTGGAACTCTTTGCCCTTGCGAGGTATTCGCCGGAATAATTCGCGTTATCGATAAGTGATTCTTTTTCCTNGCTACTTCTCTTACTGCTGAGTGTTCCTGCGTCGTTACCCCCTTTTTGTAGAAAGAGTATTACTGATTCTGCAGATGGGTTAGGAAAGTCAGTATAGGCGGTAGGTTGGTCTTGGGAATCTCGCTCCCTAACGATCCAGGCTTTTGAATCATTTTCAACGCCGTTATCTATTTCAAATAAGTACTTCGTAAACCATCTATTCATCATCTTAACGGGCGGAGGCCCACCATGACCGTCTTGGTGGTAATAGATCTGTGCCGGTATCCCCATCGCTCTCGCTTTATTATAAATCCTGTAGCTGTGCTCGGGCATTACGTTCCAGTCGTTAAAACCGTGTGACATGAGTAATGCCGCTTTCATGGGTGCCATTTGATTTAAATAATCTCTACTTGCCCAGAATTCGTTGTAATCGCCAGTTGCACGGTCCATACTCGCCCTCATAAGATTGTCTCGAATGGTTCTATTGCCGAAAGCACGCTTTTCAGGGTCACCGCTATGGATGAATTCATAGAGTACATCAATATCTTCTCCTAGATAACCTCCGGGACTTCTAACTAAACCGTTCGAGCGGTAATAATGGTAATAGGATGTGTTTGGTGCAACGGGAATAATTGCCTTTAATCCTTCAACGCCTGTAGTTGCTGCTGCAAGAGGTANTGTTCCGTTGTATGAGGTGCCGGTCATTCCTATATTTCCTGTACTCCAAAACGCACTAACTTTTTCAATACCCTCACGTGAAGTATAGCCGTTGTCTTTACCCGTGAGCCATTCTATAACGGCTTTTGGAGCCAACGACTCATTCGTTCCTCCGACAGTTGGGGATCCGTCAGAAAGTCCGGTGCCTGGGGAGCAGGAATGAACCACGATGTAGCCTCTCGGCACCCATGTTTTAACTTGAGAATTCGATATTATGGGTCTTCGGCTACGTTGCTTTACTTCAACGTGTTTAGGAGGCTCGGGTACATGTCCTAATTCATGTTTCACCTTCCAGAATAAATCATCNTCGTTACCTGCGGTCCCAGCATAATAGGGACTNGATTCGAAAATTACAGGAAGTTTAAGGCCGTTGTTAGTCTCTTTCGGACGCGTAACATCTACGTGCATTCGATCTAATTTTCCGTCTCCGTCAGTATCAAATTCTGTTTCCACCCATAGATCTTCACGGATCCAACTTTTTGGAGATGTGAAAGCAGGAACGATCTGTGCTTCACCATTTTCAAAGTAAGGCCGATTTTGAGCCTTTAATAATGTAGCACCGCTCAAGGCTATGCTCAGAAGGAAGTACTTCATTTAATTTAAGTCTAAATAATCCAGGAAAAGTTATGCATTCCTGAAGAGTCTAACTAAACCAACCGCTCTTCTTTTCGATCAAGCCTGCGGCAGCCAGTCGCCCGCTTTCCATTGCTGCATTCAATGATCCGTTGAACAAGGCGTCACCCGCAAGGAATATGTGCTCTGTGACTTGACTCGCGCTAGGTTCGCTGGTGTATTTTAGATTCGTTAGTTCTGGGAGCGCCTGCTGAATGGTGAAATTTGAGATGTGCGCTAGATTAACCGGATTACAATACGTTCGAATTTCATGGGATACCCTTGACACGATTTCTTCTTCACTAAGGTCTTGATGTTTTAGTGTAGTTACAGATAAGATGGTTCTACCTTTAGAATCTTTGTAGGCATAGAGGTTGTTGCTCAGTTGACCCGTATCGGCTATCAGCGCTATAGTTTCGTGTGGTATAGATGTTTTATCTACTTCGAAATAGAGACACATACAAGATTTCCATTTCGTCTCTGCATCATGTAAATTGGGTATGAGTGCAGCTGCGTTGGAAGTGACAATCACGCCCTGATGAGAAATTTCTTCTCCGCTAGTAAGAGTAATAGTCTTATCTGTTAGGGATTGTACTTCGCAATTGAATTTAAANGTAGTTTGAACCAATCTCGCTTTGAGCTGCTCACTTATGGCGCCAATACCTCTTTGAGGAATCATAGCATGCCCCTCACCGAACATTTTATATACGAATTCGAACATACGGCTAGAGGTTTGTAGTTCCGTTTCTAGAAAAATTCCGGCAAAGAAGGGTTGAAAGAATCGGTTGATAATTTTATTTGAAAAACCGAAGGTCTTTAGATAGTCCAGTGTACTGACTTCGGGAGTACTGAAGATATCATCAAGACTTTTTTTTCTNAACAAGAGGTTTAGTTTTAGAACTCTCAATTTATCTGTTAAAGAACCTATTCCTGAAAACACTGTGGGTAGAAGAACTTTCCAATCTCGCAACGGATCACCAATCAAAAATCGCTTTCCATCCACTAAAATTTGTGCACCGGATTGAAGTTTTCGGAGGCTGAGTGCTTTTAAGTCTAGATATTTATTGGCAAGCGGATAAGCACTTAATAGTACTTGGAACCCAAGGTCAAGCTCATAATCTGCAACTGTAACCGTTTGTATTCGTCCACCGCAATTCCCCTGTTTCTCAAAGACNACAGGGTGATAACCTGCTTGCTCTAGTTCATATGCTGCAATGAGCCCGCTCACACCGGCTCCGATAATATGGACAGTTGTCTTTTGTTCCATGCGTTTTCAGNTATTTACACAAAGGAAACGAAGGATCACAAAATTAGTTCGTCAATTTGTAATTAACTGGCTGTGTTTATTAACCTAGAGGATAGTTGACTTAAAGAAATCGTAACGTGCATTTTGATTTAAGCTCTTCTTTATGTGTGTATATTTGGCCGCTACTTTTAATCGAATTCCATCATAAAACGCTCAATAAACAGCAATGTCAAACACTAAAAAACTAGGGTTCCTAGATAGCTACCTTACCTTATGGATATTTTTAGCCATGGTAATAGGAGTGGGAGTTGGGTACTTCATTCCCTCAAGTGCAGCTTTTATAAATACTCTAAGCTCTGGCAGTACGAATATTCCTATCGCTGTAGGACTGATCTTGATGATGTACCCTCCATTGGCTAAAGTTGATTATAAACTCCTTCCTAAGGTTTTTCGTAACGTGAAAGTATTGTCCGTTTCGCTTCTCTTAAACTGGGTTATAGGTCCTGTACTTATGTTCGTATTGGCGCTATTGTTTTTACAAGACTACCCGGAGTATATGGTAGGCTTAATCTTGATAGGGCTGGCACGATGTATTGCAATGGTGCTGGTATGGAATGATTTGGCTGAGGGAAGTAGTGAATACGGTGCTGGACTGGTCGCTCTGAATAGTATATTTCAAGTTTTTGCCTANAGTTTTTACGCTTGGTTATTTATAACTGTTTTACCTCCTTATTTCGGCTTTGAAGGTGCCATCGTTGATATTTCCATTGCGACCATAGCAGAAAGTGTAGCCATCTATTTAGGTATTCCTTTTCTAATGGGACTACTCAGTCGTTTTGTACTGGTCAGAGTGAAAGGAGAAGAATGGTATCGCAACACTTTCATACCCTCAGTTTCACCAATGACATTGATAGCGCTGTTGTTTACAATTGTAGTGATGTTCTCTTTAAAGGGGGAATTGATTGTAGAGATACCCATGGATGTGGTTCGGATTGCTATACCGCTACTGATTTATTTTGTAGTAATGTTCTTAATAGGTTTCTTCGTGAGCAAGGCTGCGGGTGCAGAGTACGATAAGAATGCTGCCATAGCTTTCACGGCTGCAGGAAATAATTTTGAATTGGCTATTGCTGTTGCCATAGCTGTATTCGGTCTTAATTCAGGTCAGGCATTTACGGGGGTTATTGGGCCGTTGGTGGAAGTTCCTGCGCTAATCTTACTCGTGAGGGTGGCTGCAAGACTAAAACGAAGGTATTATGCTTAAAGTAATANTCGTGCCCAATCGATTAATAAGTGCTTCGTTGNANAACTCGCTGCCCGGTGCAGTTGATTCAAAAAATCGAGTCTATTGAATGTCAGCNACTATATTGCGGAATCTATAAATTCTCTGAAATAGATAACTTTAATAAATCTGTCCGTAAATGATGCTTCCAAGAATATTTANTCAACCAAAAACAACTTTTATTTTAGTCTTGAGTATACTATTCTCCTCATTATTAAAAGCTCAAATTAACCCATACGACATTAATGGGGATGGAACGCTAAGCATCTTAGTTATAGGCACCAGTAAATCGATNAAAGCTAATTCTGACGAATTTTCTCCCTTCCAAATACGCAATGAACTGGAAAATATCTTGACGAATGATCCTTCTTTAACATTATCGNTAAATGTGGTGGCAGAAGATATTTANAGAACAAAAACAGTTCTGACTGGCATCGCTTATGATTGGACAGGCACAAATGTCAACCATTATTGTCATTCATTGGTTCAATACTATTTTTGGCCAGAAAACAGAACCTCTAGAATCGATAATTTAAAAGGAGAAGACGGAACCGATTGGGATTATGTCGTAATAGGTGCTGACCCTGAAATAATATCATCAATCCCTGGCTTCTATTCATTGGGGNTAAATAAAATTGCTCGCAAAGTGGCAGAGGGTGGAGGTAAGCCACTATTGTTAATGCCATGGACCAAGAGTCTGTCTGATATTGGACACTTTGAAGAATTCACTTATCGTACTGCTGATAGTGCTCAGGTTCCAGTTGATATCGTGCCTGCGGGTTTAGCTTGGAATGACTTACCAAGCGGGAAAATAGATATTTCCACTAGCCACCCTACACCCAACGGAGCCTTTACATGTGCTGCTGCAATCTATTCTCACATTTTCAATCAAAGCGCCTCTTCATCTAACTATGTCTATGATAACGTAATTGCTGATATCACGAATACATCAATTGGTAATGCTTCATCGCAGACCCATTACTCAGGAGGAATTACGTTTAATTCGCCTTACAAAAATTGTGGAATAAGCGATACTGCCTTAATCTATAATCATGGCGGTACAAGCACAGAAAATGGAATTCTTGGAGGACTTCAATGGGTTGTTTCACAGGGTCAAAAAACCCTTCAATATGGCAATACTCCACATGTGCACTTCAATTATGGACGATCAAGTATGGGTACAACACACCTTTACGTAATAGATACATCAACGTTTGATTATTCCTTCGGATATCCCTTACAAGATAATGCAATAACAGGCCATACATCAATGCAATATGGAATTGATCAACGCGTCAACGAAACGGATGTTGAAACGGACTTAGGTGTTGCTCTTGATATGGTCGAACAAGGAGAGCTTCCATCAGCTAGAAATGTTCCACTAAGAACAATAATATCGCAAATGATAGAAGAAATTCCTGGTGTGGACATCTTCCCGCCTAATGACAACTGGCATCTCAGCAATGACGTTAACAAAGCTATTGCAACCTATATGTACACCGTTCTTACAGGTGAATGCGCGTTAGATGGGCAGCCTGAACCTATAGACTCAACAGAATGGCGTACTTGGATGGCTCATAAGATTGGGTATACAACTGCTTGGACCATGATGTATATGGAAGGTAATAATCCATGCTATGAGTCAACATTGTCAATAAAAAAGAACAGGGATTTAGAGTTTGATTTTATAACATATCCTAACCCGACAAATGGTAGGTTTTCAATTGACTTAGGACATAATCACAATTCGGTTTCCGCAACAATCACAGACTTAGTTGGAAGGAAAATTCATAAAGAAACATTCCAGAATAGACAGTATCTTGATTTCATACTAGATGAACCTAAAGGAATTTATTTCGTGATACTTGAAATGAAAAACAATAAATCTGTTATTAAAATAATAAAAGAATAACAAAGATTTTTAGTCGCAATTTATGTACGGTAAATACCGTACATGGCTTGCGCGATTGCCGGAATAGTGGCAGATAGTTCGTAACCCTTGATTTTACTTATATTCACCGTATGATTGGAACTGGGATTGTTGTAGGTATTAGACACCTGACTCATAATCAGGTGGTCGCAGGTTCGAGCCCTGCTGGGCCTTGCAGAGCGGCGTCTTAAATTAAACCGCAATTCAGGTTGTAAGAATTGTTCGTGTAGCGATAAATCCTCTTGTTTGAAAGAGGGTAGCCAAGAATAAGTCTGGTCCCAGTCGCCACGGTGGCTGGGATTTTTTTCGCTTCGCTCAAAAGATCCCTAAAGGGGGAACCGTTCCAAAAACAACTGAAAACCAGTCCGCCTTCGGCGTCCTGTGTTTTTTATGCCTAAACCCTCAATTAAGCGAGCTTATTTCGGTTATGGGCATAAAAAAAAACCAGCGTAAAACGCTGGTTTTCAGGTGTTTTGGCGGAGAGAGAGGTACTAGAACCTTTTCTTGTATCGCCTTGAAAATCAATAATTAACAGCGCTTGCTTCCAAGCGGG
>NYXD01000059.1 GCA_002685435.1 Cryomorphaceae bacterium
CTTTGAGTATACCACAGGTTAGATTGCCAATTCCATTTGGATAATTTACCCTGAAATGACTGGAGGTAGGTCAAGTCATTGAAGCTGTTTCCACTGAGTCTACCGCTTAAATTGCCTATGGTATACGGATAGTTATTGGTTCCCGTCGTACTTCTTAAAGAACTTTGATATCGGACCGTACCTATAGTACCCCAAGAATGGCCAAAGAAGCCTCTATCACCAATGCTCGATGCTGAAAAAAGAGTGCTTGTCCCACGACCTTTGGGAATAGTAGCGGTCAAGTTTAAAGCTCCAACGGAACCCATGGGTGCAATCGCACCACCATTGATACCATCGTACAAAGCCGAACTGCTCAACATTGAAGCGGGGACTAAACTAAGATCGAGCACACCCGAAGCCATACTGCTTATATCTATTCCGTCCCATAAAACGCGACTCTGCTCTGATGATGCGCCCCCAAAAGAGGATGTAACTACACTACCAGGGTAATACTGCTTTAAGATAAAACGACTGTCCTTAATTAAATATGAGGATGCACTGCTTAGGTCTGCGACCAGTGAATCTGCCTTCGTTTTGATTTCTATAGGACGGGTATTATCACTAAAGACATTTGCCGTCCAAAGCGTATCTACCTGACTGTAGAGCAGCACAGGCGTAAGCAGTAGTAAAACTGAAACGATCAGGTTCTTCATTATACACCAGTGCTTGACCCAGAGCACCATTTAAGGTTAGTGTAGGCCAAGTCTTCTGGCTTCCCGCTCCATTATTCACCTTCCCGCTCTTGCAGTGGTTTTTGAATAGCTTCATCACGAGTTACAGCTTCTGGCAAAGCCCCGGACTTCAACCGGGTTCCTTTTTAAGTATGTGTTCCCACACACAACCTACCGAGCGAAGATACACTAAGAATAACGCCCTAGAACATCGAGCGCACTATTATATGCACTTTCTATGCGTAATGGATTCAATGAATGCGCTATATCGGTTTGTGTTAACGCACTCAAAACTTTTTCCGTCGGCATATTACCAATCAATTTGTCAGAAGCAAAAGGACAACCTCCATAGCCTTTTAAGGCAGTGTCGATACGCTCGCACCCAGCACTGATTGCTGCTAAAGCTTTCTCACCAGCCGTATCATAGGTACTGTGCATGTGTGCACCCCATGGAACCGTACTGTGATTTTTCATTAACGTACATAGGTTAATCACCTTATCCGTGCTGCCCTGACCCGTTGTATCACTCAGCGATATAATGTCCGCTCCACATACTAACGCTTGCTCGAGACGCTCTAAAACTAGATCAGTGTGGTAAGTCTCGCCGTAGGGGTTCCCGAAGGCCATACTTAGATAAACAACTAATTCAACATTGGATTTTAACGCTAAATCTTTCACACGCTTAAGGTCTTCGATAGCACCTCGTATCGTCTTTCTACTATTGCGCTCTTGAAATAGTTCGCTAACACTAAAGGGGTATCCCCATGAATCAATATGACTGAACTCAGCAGCGCGCCTAGCCCCTCCTTCGCTAGCGACTATACTTAAGAGTTTTGTATCCGATTTCCCCCTGGATTCTTCCAACGCAGCAAACAATTCGTGTGCATCCGCCATCTGTGGCATCGCTCTGGGACTCACAAAACTCCCTGCATCTACGGTGTGAAAACCACAATGCATTAGGTTTTTAAGGTGTTTGATTTTTTCTGAGGTAGGAATAAAATCATGAAATCCTTGCCAAGCGTCCCGAGGACATTCAACGATTGAGATGGTGGTCATTTGAAAGGGTTAGATAGGTTGCGTCTCCAATTTACAAATTACGGAGCATACGGCGTACCATTGCAGGACCTTCATACAAGAAACCCGACCAAACTTGAACTAAATCTGCACCTGCATTTAGCTTTTCTCGCGCATCTTCTCCTGTAAACACGCCTCCAACCGCAATAATCGCAATGTTATCATCCAATTTCTCGCGTAAATATTTGACTACTTCCGTACTTCGTGCTTTGAGAACTTTACCGCTCAAACCGCCTGACCCCATGGCCTCCACTTTTTGCGCTGAGGTCTTGAGTCCCGATCTAGATATCGTTGTATTTGTAGCGACTANACCGTCTAGCTTTAACGTATTGATAATGGAAATGATGTCGTCCAATTGGCCTTCCGATAAATCCGGTGCGATCTTTAGCATCAGTGGTTTACGTCCTAAACTATCATTCAAAGCTTTAACCTCGCTGAGTAAAGCCATTAACGGAGCCTTCTCTTGTAGTTCGCGCAAATTAGGGGTATTCGGCGAACTAACATTAACTACAAAATAGTCCACTACTCCGTGTAACGCTTCGACACCCTTTAGGTAATCTGAAGTTGCCTCTTCATTAGGTGTCGCTTTGTTTTTTCCAATATTTCCACCAATAACGATATCGGNTTTCTTTCTGGCTAAACGCAAAACCGCTTCATCGAGGCCACCATTATTAAAGCCCATTCTATTGATGACAGACTCATCCTCCACCAGACGAAATAAGCGTGGCTTCGCATTTCCTGCTTGAGGCTTGGGAGTCAGTGTTCCTATTTCTATGAAGCCAAAGCCAAAAGCACTTAGTTCATTGTAGAGTTTGGCATCCTTATCGAATCCCGCCGCTAAACCGATAGGGTTCTTAAAATGTAAACCCATTACCTCTTTCTCATGCCCTTTAATTGGGCCAAAGAAAGCCTTTACTAGATTGCTCATGCCTGGGACCTTAAAAGCAATCTTCAATGTTTTAAACGTAAAATGGTGTGCCTGTTCTGCATTAAGTGCAAAAAGTAACGGACGAATAATGGATTTGTACATCTATAGATTCTTTAGTCGTGCTAAATCGCGCTTGGCATCTTTCTCTTTAAGCGACTGNCGTTTATCGTAGNTTTTCTTCCCACGGGCTACCGCGATATTCATTTTTATCCAGCCTTTTTCACTTAGAAAAACTTTCGTCGGAATTACAGTGATACCGGCATCTTTAGTCGCCTTTAGGATTTTATCCAATTCTCTTTTCGATAATAGTAATTTACGTTCTCTCAGCGGCTCATGATTAAATATATTGCCGTGCGACCATTCAGATATGGTCATGTTCTTAACGAATAACTCTTCTCCGACGAAATAACAATAGGCTTCTGCAATGGAAGCTTTACCCATACGAATAGATTTCACCTCAGTCCCTTGCAACTGCATACCCGCAGTAAAGGTCTCGAGCCATTCGTAGTCAAACTTCGCCTTGCGATTTTTTATTTCTACCGTTTTCACGAAACAAAGGTACACTACTCGCGGTCTTTGAGCATAGGGACAAAAGCCGCATCTCCTAACACCTTTTGAACAAAGCTTCCATCCGGCTGCTTTGTTATTTTAACCATTTTTTGAGTACCCTCTCCAACAGGAATGATCATTACTCCTCCTTCAGTGAGCTGGGCCAATAACGCCTTAGGTACAAAAGGTGCGCCGCAGGTGACAATTATTCTATCAAAAGGAGCGAACATTGGCATCCCCTTAAATCCGTCTCCAAACTTTAACTCTGCGCGATATCCTAAATAGGTCAGCATTTTTTTCGCAAAATCGAAAAGCGCTTTTTGACGTTCTATGCTGAATAGTTTCACTCCGAGTTGACACAACACTGCTGCTTGATAGCCACTACCTGTTCCAATCTCTAAGACTTTCATACCTGGTACTAGCTCTAATAGTTCAGATTGCCATGCTACGGTGGAAGGATGTGATATCGTCTGGTCAGCGGCAATGGGGAATGCCTTGTCTTGGTAGGCGTGCTGATGGAAGCTGCTTTCAAGAAAGAGGTGTCTCGGAATCTTGTTCATCGCCTCAAGCACGGTATCTCCAGCCAATCCCTTAGCTTTTAATTCAGTGCACATAATGGCACGTTGACCTTGGTAATATGGGCTGTCCTCTTTTTGCATGAATTGAAAGTACATCGGGAACTGACGGTGTTATCTATTGAAGTACGCTTCTTTTTAACAATTTGAAAGACTAGGATGACTACATTTGTTGTCATGTTCAAAAAGACCTTTTTATTTGCATTGTTCGGAAGTATCTTCCTACTCTATTCGTGCGAGGATGAATCNGCCCCTGATGTAGCTTATCTGGAGGTTACAGAACTTCTTGTTGCCTCGAAATCGGACGAAGGAACGTCATCTGCAAAATTGAACACAATTTGGGTCGAACAGAATGGCCAACAAATTGGCGCGTTTTCTCCACCGTGTCGGATTCCANTGTTCGCCGGTGAAAACCAACTTCTCCGATTTATTCCTGGCATTGCACTAAACGGTGTATACGCTCAAAGGAATCAATATGAGATGCTCTCCCCGATTGAAAAAAATTGGGACTTAAATGAGGGATCTACTAGAATCCTCTCACCAGAATTTTTAACATTTGAATACAACCCCACATACGACTTAATAGTAGTCGAAGATTTCGACGGTATTGGTCTGAACTTTAATAAAACGATTCAAAGTGATACGAATTTGCTGATCACTTCAGATACGAGCGAAGTTTTTTATCACCCTGGTGAAACACCCAATAAAAGTGGGAAATTCGTACTGCCGCCCGTGACCTTAGGTGAATTCAAAACACTCCAAGCCTTCGATTTACCAAAATATGGGGCAAACGTTTGGCTCGAGGTAAATTATAAGACAGATGTAGCTTTAACCTTTGGTGTGACGGCAAACGAAATCCTTCAAAGTGCTAAGACCCCTGTAGTGACGCTATTTCCCAACGAAGAATGGAATAAAGTATACATTAATCTCGTTACTGAGGTAAGTGGGTACCCTAATGCCTTAGATTATAATTTATTTTTTGGAAGTATCAACACCACTGATGATACTGCAACTGTATTGATCGACAACATAAAGCTACTGTATTGAGCGCCGCCAGAAAGTTAGAACGCAAACTACTCATTCGTTATATCGTGTTGGATATTTTCGCCGGTACGGGAGCTTATACCGCACTCCATTTGGTGCGTAAACTTTACGTAGAACCAGAACGATTCGGTACAGCAATTCCATTAAAGTTTGACCAAACATTTGTGCTAGCGGCCGCTGCGACGACCACCTTGTTTATCGGCATTAGTGCGCTAAGTGGCATTTATCGTAATCTTACCCGTAAAAGCCGATTGGCAGAAGCGTTTAACACTTTTGGAGGAACAATAATTACAGCAGTAATACTTTTCTTTTTAGTCTTTCTAGATGACTACATTAAAGATTACAGCGACTATTACATGACCTTAGGCACATACACGGGAAGCCTTGTCACACTCAGCGGAGTATTTAGGTTTACACAGAGTTCCCTCGTTAGGCATAAGATCGACAAAGGACTACTTAAGTTTCCCACCTTATTGGTGGGAGGAGGAAAAGATGCGGCTGATCTTCTTGATGCTTTCGAAAAAGACCGTAGTAAAGGGTACTCATTTTTGGGCTATTTAAACACGTCCGGCGCTATCGCTGATGCACGTATGAATGCCATACCGTATTTAGGCGAAATCAACCAGCTAGCCGATATCATTAACGATAATACTGTTGAAGATGTAATTATCGCACTGCCTAGTGGGAATTCTGAACGAATAGCAACTATGGTGAGTTCTATAGAAGATAAAGACGTTCGCATTCACGTTCTTCCTAACCTGTTCAGTATTCTTTCCGGACAGGTGAAAATGGAAAGTTTAGGACGAGCGCTCATTGAAGTAAAGCGAGAATTAGTGAAGCCGCACGTCGCATTCATCAAAAGATTGTTTGATATCGTAGTCGCTTCACTCCTGCTTATAGCAGCCGCACCATTCATCTTGTTTTCTATTGCTATGATTGCTGTAGGATCGCCGGGTCCCTTCTTCTACACACAAGAGCGTTTGGGAAAAAACGGAAAAACCTTTAAAATCATAAAACTACGCAGCATGTATCAAGATGCAGAGGCAAAAGGGCCTCAGCTGAGTAGTGAGAATGATTCCAGAATCACCCCTTGGGGTAGAACAATGCGAAAGTTTCGCTTAGATGAACTACCACAGTTTATGAATGTCTTAAAAGGCGATATGGCTATAGTAGGACCAAGACCCGAGCGCAAATTTTTCTTTGATCAGATCATCTCAAGTGCACCACAATACAGGTATTTATTGAAGGTNAAACCAGGAATAACTTCTTGGGGCATGGTGAAATTTGGCTATGCTGAAAATGTGGAAGAAATGATTGAGCGCGCACGATATGATTTGATTTACACAGAAAATATAACGTTGGTAAACGATATCAAAATCCTGTTCTATACCTTAGTCACGGTCTTGCAAGGGCGAGGCAAATAAAGAACCACAAATCACCNTACATGAAAAACATTACCGTAATTGGTGCAGGAACTATGGGCAATGGNATTGCTCACGTCTTCGCACAGAGCGGCTTTAGCGTTCNTCTATTCGACATCAACGAATCCGCTTTGGAGCGCGCNNTNAGTACTATCACAAAAAATATGGACCGTCAAATAGCCAAAGAAAAATTGACGGAAACAGACAAAGCGTCGGCTTTATCGCTCCTAATTACTGGAACAAATCTTGAGGAAGCTGTAGCAAATGCAGACCTGGTAGTCGAAGCAGCCACAGAAAATACTGCAATTAAATTTCAACTCTTTAAAGATATCGACGCACATGCCCCGGCACATTGCATTCTAGCTTCAAACACGTCCTCCATTAGCATTACGAAGATTGCTGCACAGACTACACGTCCTGATAAAGTCATTGGTATGCATTTCATGAATCCAGTACCGGTGATGCGTCTTGTTGAGATTATTCGTGGATACAGCACTTCTGATGAAGTCTGTAATGCTGTCATCGAGATGAGCAAAGCGCTGGGTAAAGTTCCAGTGGCCTGTAATGACTACCCTGGTTTTGTGGCAAATAGAATCCTAATGCCTATGATCAATGAGGCCATCATTTCTTTGCACGAAGGAGTCGCTGATGTACAGGCTATTGATTCTATCATGAAACTAGGCATGGCCCATCCTATGGGGCCTCTGCAGCTGGCCGATTTTATTGGACTCGATGTATGCCTATCTATACTCAATGTACTTCACGATGGTCTAGGAAATCCGAAATATGCGCCCTGCCCACTTCTAGTGAATATGGTTACTGCAGGAAAATTAGGCGTTAAATCAAAAGAAGGCTTCTACGATTATTCTGCCGGAATAAAAGAAGCTACAGTTAGTTCACAATTCAAATAATCACACTATGAAATTACGTTTACTCCTTGCTGGAGCACTACTTAGTTCGCAGGCTTTTGCACAAGTCGACCTCATTAACAAGGTAAAAGATAATGGAGCTGATGCACCCTTGGGATACGAATGGGAAACCATCGTTGACATAGAAGCAACGCCAGTTAAAAATCAAGGTGCTTCAGGCACATGTTGGTCCTACGCCACCACCTCATTCGTTGAAAGCGAAATGATGCGTATGGGTAAAACGCCTGTGGATCTTTCAGAAATGTATACCGTTCGCAAAGTTTATCAAGACAAAGGTGAAAAGTACATCCGACTTCATGGTTACTTGAATTTTGCTCAAGGTGGTGCGCTTCCAGATGTACTTTATGTCATAAAGAAATATGGCGCAGTTCCACAGGAGGTTTACAACGGTCTGAACTACGGCACAGAAATAAACCGTCATGGCGAAATGGAAGGTGCTCTAAAAGGCATTCTAGATGCTGTGAAAGGTAATAAGAATGGGAAACTGTCTACTTCATGGAGAACGGCGTTTGATGCAACTTTAGATGCTTATTTAGGCGAGGAACCCGCACAATTCGGCTACAATGGAAAGACCTATACGCCAAGAAGCTTCGCTGATGAAGTCATTGGCATCGATCCGGACGACTACGTCCAGCTGACCTCGTGGACACACCACCCGTTCTATGACGCTTGTCAAATTCAAGTACCTGACAACTGGACTTGGGGCACGTCTTTCAACCTACCTATTGACGAGATGATGGAAGCACTTAATGCATCACTAGAAGCTGGGTATCCTGTCGCTTGGGCTTGTGACGTAAGCGATAAAGGTTTTTCTATTAAAAATGGTATCGCTGTAATGCCGAACCAAAGCTGGAGTGATATGAGCACAGAAGAAGCACAAGCCATATACGCTGGGCCGCACGAAGAAGCCATTATTGACCAAGAGGCGCGCCAAGAGCAGTACGACAACTACCTCACACAAGATGACCATGGTATGGTCATACAAGGAATGGTAAAAGATCAGGAAGGAAATATCTTCTACATCGTCAAAAACTCTTGGG
>NYXD01000060.1 GCA_002685435.1 Cryomorphaceae bacterium
GACAAATCCAATTCTATCGTTCAGTCCAAATTTTAAAACTTTTTGTGCAAAGCGGTCATTCAAACTTGTGGATGCAGTGCTCTGGGCTGCGCGTTCTGAAAGCGTTGCACTTTCTCCAGTTTGAGGCGTTTCTTTCGGCGGAAGGGGTGACTCGTCAAGAGGAAGCACATCCGTATGCTCAATACCGGCTTCGGCATCGAGAGACTTAACTTCTTTGGGAGGTATTGCCTCTTCAATGGGCGACTCTTTAACAACTAATTTAAGAGCCTCTAAATCTTCTCGTTCTGCAGGTACTTCAGGACTTAGATCAAGCTCAGGTTCCTCGCTTGCAGATGGAATTTCTAATTGAATAGGTTCAGGAGACGCTTTTGGATTTGCTTGTTTTTCTTCAACTACTGGAGCTGGGCTGCTACTTTGCGTTGGTGCCACTTTTGTTGCAGGTACATCAAATACTTCTCCTTCTTCTACGCTAACCTTTGGAGTTTCAATTTCAGCGGTTAGCGTTGCCAATTGCGATTCAAGGGTAGCACGCATATTTTCTTCAACACGCTCGAGCTGTGTCCGCACTTCGGATTCCATTTCAGCGAGTTTAAATTTCTGGTACAATTCCAACAACGTCGCTGCTGCATCACGGTCCGATTTCTCGCCGATGTGTAGTGCAAAAGCAGTTAATTCTTGTTCTAATTCTTTTCTGCTGGGTGTAGGGCTTTGGCTCTGCATCTTATTATCTACCTTTAATGCCTTGAATGTAGCACGAAAGTCCCCTCATGTTTCAACCTGGAGTAGAATTTAACCAACAATTAGGCGGCTGGATCGAAGTCGTCTGTGGTCCTATGTTTAGCGGAAAAACGGAAGAGTTGATCCGTCGCATGCGTCGTGCGCAGATTGCCGGTCAAAAAGTGGAAATCTTCAAACCCGTTTCGGACGTTCGTTACGACGACGAAGAAGTGGTTAGTCACGATAAAAATTCAATTCCTTCGATGCCCGTGGAGAGTTCTTCAAACATGCTTTTACTCGCAGATGATGTGCAGGTAGTCGGTATTGATGAAGCTCAATTTTTTGACGACGGTATTGTGGAAGTGGCAAATACCCTAGCGAACCAAGGGAAGCGTGTCGTCATTGCGGGTTTAGATAAAGATTTTAAGGGCCGTCCTTTTGGTCCTATGCCCCAGCTACTCGCAACGGCTGAATATGTTACTAAACTTCATGCTATTTGCCGTAGAACGGGCGGCCCCGCACATTTCTCGTACAGAAAAGTTGCTGGAGATCAAACGTTCATGCTGGGAGAAACTGGCGAATACGAACCTGTGAGCAGGACCATATACAATCAATTGAATAACGCATCAGGTGCTACTGAAAGCGATTGACATAGCGCTATCGGCTGGCGCAACCCTTTACGGTAATGCGGCCCAAGATTTCGAAGCTTTTGCTTTCGATTCGCGTCGTATTCATGCCGCGATTCCTTCCTGTTTTATTGCTCTTAAGACACCTCACGCAGATGGCCACGACTACATTGAAGAGGCCATCTCCCGCGGTGCCACAACCATTATTTGCAATGATGCCGCCCAACGTGCAGAAACCCATCCAGAATTGGCTTTTATTGCACACCTAAATCCTTTAGTCGTCGTTCAATCTTGGGCAGAAAACAAGCGCAATGGACTTCGCGGTCCGTTGCTTGCTATTACGGGGAGTACAGGTAAAACAGTGGTAAAGGAATGGCTGTTTCAGCTGCTAGGAACACCGCTTGAGGTGCACCGAACTCCAGGAAGTTTCAATAGTGGACTTGGTATTGCATTAGCGATGAGTAGCTTGAAGGAATCCCACACAAAAACCATTATAGAAGTAGGAATCGACCGTCCTGAAACCATGGAAGCGCATGCAAAATGGCTGCGACCAGCTTTAGGAATATTTACTAATCTCGGGAATGCGCATTCGGAGCATTTTAGCAATGAAAACGAGCATTTTGCAGAAAAATGGCTCCTTTTTTCTCAGTGCGAACGAATCGCTACGCACCGAAAATGGTGGGATAAAGCACAATCTTTAGGACTCCCGACACCACCGGCTTTACTTTGGGGTCCGGGCGAAGAATTGGATCCAGATGTATTGAAAGAGGTTGCCTTTACTGGCGGCTATGAGCTGGAAAATGCAATGAACGCCCTGGCAGGTGCGGTTTTGCTTGGCGTGCCGTTACCGGAAGCATTGGCTCGGTTAAAAACAGTAGAACCCTTGCCTATGCGTCTTCAAGAGATTGAGGCTAAGGACGGGGGAAAGTTNATTGAGGATACGTACAGTTCGGATTTAGACAGCTTGCGTTTGGCACTTGAGCAATTAATGATGCAACAAGGTGCATCGAAAAAATGGGCTGTTTTGAGNACACTGGCAACGCCNGAGCTTACNGCAGTTGCNCANNCNATGGCNGATAAAATGGAATTGGACCGCNTATGGTGGGTGAAAGATCGAGCTGAGGTTCGGGATTTAGTNACCGCGTTTGANGGACTTTCATTACGTGATACGGTNGTNCTNATAAAGGGNCAACGCCGTTTNAAGTTGGAACAATTNGCCATAACGNTGCGTCGTCAACACCACAGNACNTGGGCNGAAATTAATNTNGGTGCNATGCGTCGTAACCTACAGAAGTTTCANGCGAAACTTCAGCCGAATACGTTAGTGATGGCAATGGTTAAAGCNTCNGGTTACGGTACCGGAAGTTTTGAAGTTGCNCGGGCANTGGAGGAAATGCACATCGATTATTTNGGTGTGGCATTTGCNCAAGAAGCACTNAGCCTTCGTGCACAGGGNNTAAAATGCCCCNTNCTNGTNTTGAATTCNGAGGCTGCGCAGCTGCCTATNNTGGCTCAGT
The DNA here is from genome assembly GCA_002685435.1 of Cryomorphaceae bacterium. The sequence goes on from NYXD01000060.1 coordinate 2,861, forward strand.
CGGGGTGCGAAGTAGAGTTGTTTGANNTGCANCAATTAAAAGATTGGTTAGCGGNACCGCAGCAGGAACATCTTTTACAAGTCCACATCAAAGTAGATACGGGAATGCACCGATTGGGTTTTCAGCCATCGGCGCTGCAAGAGTTGTTGGGCGTGTTGCAATCCCGAAAAGATATCGTTGTCAATGGAATTATGACGCATTTGAGCGCCAGTAATAATTCTGAGGAGGATGCATTTACGAAGGCCCAATTGGCCCAATTTCAAGCAGCTTGCGACGAAATTCGTCACCACTATCCAAGCGCTAAAGCACATGCCTTAAATTCTTATGGAATTGCCCGACATACCGGAGCGCAGCATGAAATGGTACGTTTNGGTCTAGGGCTCTATGGTTTGGGGACCTACGATGGTATTGACCGTCTGGAAGAGGTATTGGCGTGGAAATGTACGGTATCTCAAGTGGGGGTGCTCCAGCCTGGTGAAACATTAGGGTATTCGAGGGCTTTTAAAGCAACGGAAATCACCCATTATGCAACTTTACCTGTGGGCTATGCGGATGGTTTACAGCGCAGTTTATCGCTGGGTAAAGGCGCAGTATACATTCGAGGAAAACGTTGTGCAATTTTAGGCAACGTTTGTATGGATATGGTCATGGTTGAATTAGGGGATGTACAAATCACTCCTGGAGAAGAAGCTGTACTCATTGGCCCCGAGCAATCGGCGGGTACCATGGCAAAAGATGCAGGAACTATTTCCTATGAAATCTTAACCGGGCTTGGTGCTCGAATTCCGCGTCTGTATCTGCAAGATTAGAAACGCAAGTAAGAATACGCCTGCTTGCCTTTCCAATAAACTTTCAGTCATTCCTGTGCAGAAAAACAGTGCCCAAGCATAACGCCAGGGTCCTTGAGACTGCAAGAATCCCACGGTAAATAAAAAAAGCAGTAAGAGAACTCCAACAATCCCACCTTCTGCAAAATTCTGCAGAATGATATTGTGAAAATCGTATCTGAATTCGTGGAGGTAATACGGCTCTTTTTTCTTGTAGAATACAGCATCACAAGATTGAAGTGCCTCGTGCAATAATTCATCGCCGGCTCCGTTTCCCACTCCGATAATAGGGGATTCATTCGCTATGTTCCAGCCGTATTTCCATAAATAGACTCGGTGGTTGGTTTGCTTACCGTCAACCATTCCGTCGATACTGCGCCATTCATTTTTAAGATCAGTAAGTCGTCGTGATGTCCCGGGCAATACCGCCATGAGTGTCACCATGGAGATGATGATTCCGGCGGCCCAGAGACTTGCCTTTTTCTTGTTTGCGATTTTCCCCCGCAGTAAGTCAAGGGTACGTATGAGAATAAAAACAGGCAGGAGTATAAGGTGAATACGTGCACTGAGCATGATGCAGCCGAAGAGTAGCCATGCAATCAACAGCGCATGAAAGAGCTTGTTTTTTTTGCTCGCAACTCCTCTAAGGTGTGCTTCAAGAATAAAAGCGGCAACGAGCAGGTAGAGGCTTTGGTAGTGAATGCCTAATCGTCCCCCTAATTCAAGGTCATTGTATTGTACCCAGCCGAACTTAAATAGACTTTCCGCAACGGTCAAACTCCACGCCGTCACGGTGGCATAGGCAAAAATCAGTGCCCAATTCTTATGCATTTTACCCTCCACTTCTTTCGACTTGGAGCCTACAATAAGCCCCATAAGGACGATCGGAAGAATCATGATTACATCTTGCCAGCCTTCGCTGCGGTAGGTACTCCACCAAATACTGATTAATTCCCAGTCAAGGAATGCTGCAGAAGCTAGAAGGAGCCATTTGTTAGGGTGCCATTCGCCCTGAATGAGTAGTGTAATCCCGACTAAAATGAGCCCATAAAGCGGACTGAGCCATTCGAAAGCGAGGGGCAGAAGAATCGCTGAAACAGCACCAGTATAAAAGAGAAAAGATCGGTTTTGCATTTAAAGTGTAACGCTCAAAAGTTCCGACAGCGTCTGTGGGTTTAAGACAATTTCTGCTGCACGTGCAATAACTTCATCTTTTTGCAATCCGCGTTCAAGCGCACCGGGCATGGAATATTTACGTTGAATCAAATAATCGGAGAGGTATTCACTGATTGCTTTTTTTTCGGATTCCAATACATGGTCTTTACGAGCTTTGATATCATCAAGAATTTGGTTTAAATCTTCCGCATCTAAATAATCCATGTCGCTGGCCGATTCCTGTAAATCTTTTAAACGCAGCTCGCCAATGCTCTCATAGGTGAATTCTTCGTTGTCTAGGAAATCGACGAAATCGGTCCAAATGGCATCATTAATTTCATAGTCCCCGACAGTTATATCTGCTGGAATTTCCCCCATAGTACGCGCAGCAAATTTCAAATCCAATCCTTTAGCACTCAAGGCAGCTACAAACTCAGGATAATAGTCGTTTACAAGCAGCGAATCTGGTGCAATACCGTTTCCATCTACTACGATTCTGCCATTTTTTGTGCTGAAAGTACGCAAGTCCGATTTTTTGATTCGTTTTCCTTTAGCGTCGCGGTCATACGCTACTTTTTGGATGCAACGTCCTGATGGCGTGTAGTATTTTGCCACCGTGACCTTCATCTGTGCCCCAAAAGGCAAGGGGTGGATTTGTTGAACCAATCCTTTGCCAAAACTGGGCTCACCTAAAATCACTGCGCGGTCAAGATCTTGAAGGGCTCCTGCAACAATTTCGCTGGCCGAAGCACTCGATCCGTCCGTAAGTACAGCCAGTGGAATTTCTGGTAGAATAGGTTGCCCGATGGTGCGATAAACGTCTTGAACAACACCTCCCCGGCCTCGTGTAGACACCAATGTATCATTTGAGGAAACAAACAAACTCACAATTTTCACGGCCTCCATAAGTAAGCCTCCGCCGTTGCCGCGAAGATCTAATAGCAATGCTTTTGGGTTTTGTTTTTTCAGTGCTAAAGCGGCTTTTTTGACTTGTGCACCTGCCTGCTCCGTAAAAGACTCGAGGTAGATATATGCCACACCGTCTTCCCGCATACCGTAAAAAGGCACGGCATCTTTAGTAATGTTTTCTCGCTCAAAAGCAAAATTCAATGAAGGTGCATTAAAGCGCTTGGCAGAAATTTTGACTTCAGTTCCGGGCGTTCCTTTGAGTAAGGTGCTTACTTCATTCACACGAAGGCCTTCTAGGGGTTTACCGTCAACACTAGATAAGACGTCACCCACGAGTAGACCAGCTTTGTCCGCAGGCCCTCCCGGGTGAATGTCTGAAATAAGAACTTCGGCATCTATCTTTTGAATAACACAACCGATACCACCGTATTCACCGGTTTGAAGTAATCGGACATCTTCAATCTGATCCTCGGGATAGTAAACCGTATAGGGGTCTAATTCTTCTAACATTCCTTCTATCGCGCTACCGACGGCTTGCTCCGCGCTCACCGGATCTACATAAACGTTTTGCACTTCGCGCAGCACTGCGGTAAAGACTTCCAATTGTTTACTGGTCTCGAAAGGGTCAACCGCCGATGCGCTCGTTAATAACCCAGTACAACCGATGATGGTTGGTAAGAGTAATTTCTTAGCCCAATTTTTCACTGGAAAATTCTTCATAATAAGCGTTGTAGCTGTGTATCAATTTTAGAAAACCGTCTTCTAAAAATGAATATTCATTGAGTCGATTGCCTAAATAACGTAAAGACCAAGCTTGTTGTTGCGCCGGACCTTTGATCAGGTGTTTATTAAGGCGGTATAATTCGCGCATTTGCCTTTTAATGCGATTCCTGTGTACGGCACTTTTGATAGATCGTTTTGGAACCACCACTGCGATTTGTCGTTGAACTGATCGGTCAAGCGGTGCATCAATGAAGCGCACAGAAAAAGGGAAAGACTTTAAGGTCATTCCTTCTTTATGTATAGCGTCGAACAGCCGAGGACTGGTCAGTTTTTCGTCTTTGGAAAAGGTAAAGCGCATAAAAAAAGCCCGACGTACTGCCGGGCTTGTAAATTAAGGATTTTCTTACTTCTTATTAACGTCCTTGATATAATCGCTAATGGCTTTAGTCATTGAGGGTGCATCTGGAGTTGGCGCTGGAATATCCACGATTAATCCATGGTTTTCTGCTTCCTTCTGCGTTGTAGAACCAAAACAAGCTAAACGTGTGTTATTCTGCTTAAAATCAGGAAAATTCTCGTAGAGAGACTTGATTCCTGAAGGAGAGAAAAAGACAAGTATATCATAGAAAACATCTTCAAGATCACTCAAATCGCTAACTACGGTATTAAACAAAATGGCGCGAGTGTAATTAATGTTTGCAGATTCAAGCGCATTTGGAATGGATGGCTTCAAACTATCTGATGACGGCATTAAAAACTTTTCGTTCTTGAATTTTTTCAAGGTTGGAATAAGCTCGTCTATCTTTATGTTGCCATGGTAGATTTTGCGTTTGCGGTACACTACGTATTTCTGTAAATAATAGGCAATCGCCTCTGAAATACAGAAATAACGGGTATCCGGAGAGATTTGAACGCGCATGTCCTCGCACATTCTAAAATAGTGGTCCACCGCATTTTTTGAAGTTAAGATCACATTGCGGTATTCACGAATCTGTATCTTATCCTTTCTAAAGTTGGATGCAGTTACGCCTTCAACATGGATGAAAGAACGAAAGTCAACATCTACTTTGTGTTTATCGGCAAGCGTAAAGAAGGGG
>NYXD01000123.1 GCA_002685435.1 Cryomorphaceae bacterium
CTCTGTGAATTCTGCACAAATATACGTTGACTTACGCTTCTTTGGTATAGGTTTCCCATGTTCCATTGGGATTTAATACCAACAATTTCTGTTTTGTGACTTGAGAGGGGGTGGGGGATGGTGCTGGTGCTTTGACAGATTTTACTGGAACCCCTTCGAGAGAGACAGGGTTATTCATTTTCGAACGTTCTCCAGTGAGTATATAACGTAGGTCTAGCTTATCATCAAAAGCACATAACTTTTGAATCAGTTGGAGATTAGGTTTGTTCCTCCCGTTAAGAATATGTACGAGAGTAGATCGATTCATTTTAAGCGCATTTGCCATACTAGAAGATGTGTGACCTTCAAGCTCCATATAGGCTTTCAAACGTTGTACAATCTCCTCCATAGTTACAAATGTAATAAATTCGAAACTTATGGAACAAGGTGTTACAGTTGTATTTTCACGAAATTACTTTCAGAATATTGCAAGGAAGTCAATGAGAAGTTGCACTTAAGATAAAGTTATTTAAAATACTGATATTGATATACATAAACTCAATAATTAGAGTGTTTCACGATGAGAAAACAGCACTGTTCCGTTTGAATCATAGAGCCCTGCTTTCAACTGTACTTCAGTTGCATTAACAAGTTTCAATTGTAACACTCCAAAATGTTGAGTATCGGTCGTCTTATCGTGTATTCGAGTACTGTTATTTTCGTCGTGGTGGGGATGTGCATTAGCCGTTAGTGGAGAGGCACATACTTCAATGATTGACTTTCCGTCAATCTGCATTTTATTTATTTCGCCGCTGTGGCGATCACCAGTTAATACAATAGGTACTCCTGGCGATTTAGAGAGCCACTGCAGCAGTAAGTCACGTTCTTTGGGATAGTTACTCATATTCTCAAATACCTTGGCAGTATTTAACAGCTGTCCACCCATACAAATGACGTGCACTTTCGCTGTGGAATTGCTTAATGTGTTGTGAAACCAATTCAATTGTTCAACGCCAAAAACTGTAGCATTAGTTGAATCTTTGTGCGTTCTAAAGCTTCGATTGTCTAGGAGGTAGATGTCTACTAGACCTCCTGCAGTGCTGGTTTGACCGTAATAGCTGCTCGAGTTGGGCTGCGGATAATCAGGCTCCCAAAAGTCCTTAAATGCTCTCATTGTCGTTGAATATCCTGAAAATGTAGATAGATCACAATCGTTTGGACCTGCATCATGATCGTCCCATATCGCTAAATGATGACTTTTACTGAGTAGATCTCGAAATATAGGTTGACCGAAAACAGTATTATATCGAGCCATTGTGCTATCGTAGCTGTTCCATTGCTCATTATTTAGATAGATATTATCTCCAAGCCAAATGAAATGATCGAGACTATCGAGCGCTTTGTCGAGCGTAGGAAGAAGATGTTGGGTTTGATTCGGTTCATTACAGCTTCCGAAACCAATGTTAAGCACTTGTTCTTCTGGCGTGCAACCTAAGTTGAGCATTAACGTCGTGAGACAAGCAAAGGTGATTTTTTTCATAGCACGTAGATAATAGATGAGCAATTCGCGTTTGTGCGTTAACTTCACCTGCAAAATTAAGGGAATGTTCCAAGCCTTAGATTCTAAATATTTATCTGATAATCAGTGGTATATGCCGTACAACGAATTGTTGACGGCGTTTAATTGGGAAATCATCGGCTATTCTTCTGAGGAACGTCCCATCTTGAATACAACGTTAGGTGCGGGTTCACGTAAAATCTGTATGTGGGCTGGCATGCATGGTAACGAGACTACAGGAGTATATATGTTGCTTTCGCTCATTGATCTCTATACTCGTAATAAAATTGATTTAAGTGACTACTCCATACATATCATACCGGTTATTAATCCGGATGCATACGTTCGGTTTACTCGTCGAAATGGACTCTCCATAGATTTGAATCGTGATTTTCGCGCTTTTCAAACCATTGAGAGCGCTAAGCTTATTGGTTGGATAAAGATGAATTCACCTGAGCTGTGTTTAAATCTTCACGATCAGCGATCAATTTTCCATGTAAATAATGAGCCTGCATACACATCATTTCTAGTTCCTTCTTCTAACGAATCGAGAGTAATTACACCCGTGCGTCGAGCATTGATGAATCGTATTGGTAACGCCCTTATTTCCTTGCAGGCTCCATTAAATGGTATTGGGCGCTATAGCGATGAATTTTACCCAACAGCAGTAGGAGATTACCTTATGGCTCAAGGAATACCTAATGTGCTATTCGAAAGCGGCGTTAGCTTTGATGATTTTGAGCGCGTGAAAGCACGTTTGTTTGGTTTGAATGCTATCATTGCATTGTTGAATGCGGACGACACACCGTCAGTAGTTTATGATGAATTACCTGAGAATAGAAAAGGCTTACTTGAGTGGGTCTTCACCGGTGTTTTATACGCTCGAATGCATGTGGACATTGCTATCAAAAGAGTCTATTATGTAAATGGTCATGCGCAAGGAATGTATTTTATGGTGGATGAAATAGGTGATTTAGCATCGCGTCCACGCATGAAGGAGACAGACGGTGCGGCTATGGCCTTATCTGCTCCATTAATTATAGGGCAGCCCATAACAGCAGTCTTGGGGCAAGTGGTTTTTGAAAATGGGTTAATTGTAGGGTAAACTCCCCAACACCTTTGCTGGAGAGTACAGCTTGGTTATGACTCGGTTGGCTTTTTGCTGAGCAGAAGAAGGTCCTTAGCTACCACCTCAGTAAAGTACTTTTTCTGTCCTTTCGTGTCTTCATAGCTGCGCGTAACCAATCTACCTGCGATACCCACTTTATCACCTTTTTTAAGGTATTCATTCATGGTTTGCGCTAGTTTATCCCATGCCACTACATTGTGCCAATCGGTCATAGTTTTTTTGGAGCCTTCAGCATCTTTATATACCGTATTCGTTGCCAGGCTGAAAGAGCAGCGGAGGGTGTTGTTGATTTGTTTGGACTCTAGTGCCATTCCTAGATTCCCAATTAATTGAACATGATTTTCCATAATTATGGTTTTAAAGATTAGTCCAATTAATCTGGTAAGCGCGCATCTTATTCGCAAATAATGTGAATAACAAAACGTTCTTTACAACGGCTTCTTGATCGTGTTAATTATCGCGAATGCAGCATTCACATCTTTGTTGTGCACAATGAAGGTAGCTTCATTAGTGGTAGAGATGATTTCCTTAATGGGAACACCTGCAGAGGCGATATGCTTAAAGAAAAAGTAATAGAGACCGATCACCTCTGAGCTACTATTAGGTAAACGAAGAGTGATGGAGCTTAAATCGTTCGTTCGATCAATTAATTTTTCGCCGGTCATGGCTTTTTCTAGAGCAAGCGTGAAATCTTCACTAACGACTACCGTAGTTTCTTCCATACCGCCTGTAAAGCTGTGAAAACCATTAGGTAGTTCCGTTATATAGGATATGAATTGTGCCTGTTTCGAAGGTAGTGCAGGCGTTTTCTTATAGGTATAAGCCGCTAAATTTGAGCGAACTATGATATCTCCTAAGGTACCGATAAAGTGCTGTAGTTTATGCTGCATTTTAAATTGAAGTCTCGGCTCACGTCTGCGAATTGCCATAACCACTGCACTTTCTTTGATTTCCTTACCAGTAAGATGCTCAATATCTCCCTTTATGATGCGGGCTAGCGAACTGAGATTGATCAATTCTTCGCTTAGTGCCTCCTCAATAAATGGACGCTTTCGTAGGCATTCCTCAAGTGCTTCTCTTAGGTTCATATTGTGGTTGTTTTGTTTTCAAAAGTAGCTAAATGTTATTTTTTAAACATCAATTTTATGCATCACTTTATCGTAATTTTGAGATGTGTCAGAACAGGTAATAATTATTGGAGGCGGTGCTGCGGGATATTTCGCCGCCATAGCATGCTCAGAGGCGCAACCGGAGGCAAACATTGTCATTCTTGAAAAGGGAAAGGATGTTTTAGGTAAGGTATTGATCTCTGGCGGTGGCCGTTGTAATGTGACGAATGCTTGTTTTGATCCGCGTGAATTGGTTGCGCATTACCCTAGAGGTGAGAAAGAGTTGTTGGGGCCGTTTCATAAATTCCAGCCCGGCGATACCATGGAGTGGTTTGCCGATCGTGGGGTAGAGTTGAAAATTGAACCCGATAACCGCGTTTTTCCAGTTACAGATTCTTCTGCGACCATTGCGGATTGCCTCAAGGAGATTGCCGATGCTACTGGAATTAAGGTGCATACAAGTTCCGGTGTTAAGTCATTTACTCAGCGTGAAGATGAGCGCTGGGAAGTACTTACCACGCATGGACAGACTTATATTGCGGACCAATTAATGATTGGTGCGGGATCTTCAAAAGTTATCTGGGATAGCCTCAAAAAATTGGGGCATAAAATAATTTCTCCAGTACCTTCTTTATTCACCTTCAACAGCAAAGATGAGCGAATTAAAGGGTTAAGTGGCATTAGTGTTCCTAATGCAACCGTTCAAATTGCCGCTTCTGATCTTGAGGCATCTGGGCCATTGTTAATTACACATTGGGGGTTTTCGGGGCCTGCAATCCTGCGTCTTAGCGCTTGGGGAGCAAGAAAGCTGAATGATCGTTTCTACCGTTTTCCAATTATGATCAATTGGATCGGTCGTGATGAAGATGAGGTATTGGCAGAATTCAATGAAGAAAAGAAGCATAGCGGTAAAAAAAGAATCGGAAACCATGCGCATTATGGTATTCCACTGCGTCTTTGGAAGTCAATGGTAGCGGGTGCTGGTATAAAGAGTACAGCGACTTGGGGCGATCTGTCAGGAAAAGATCTTAAGCATTTAGTTTCCGAGCTGTGTTGCGCTGTATTCCAAATTTCCGGGAAGAGTACTTTTAAGGATGAGTTTGTAACGGCAGGTGGGGTAGATCTTCGCGATGTCGACTTTAAGTCATTCAGTTCTCGGGTTTGTACGAACCTCTATTTTGCCGGCGAAATTCTAGATATTGATGGAATCACAGGAGGATTCAATTTTCAAGCGGCTTGGACCGGCGGTTTTCTGGCAGGAAATGCCATGGCGGGCTATCCTTTAGAGTAGGCCTTTTTTAGCGAGGTCTTTTAGAATTTTACCGCCCCGACTTTTCATGCCAGGTGTACCGTGTTCACAAGCCATTTCTATACTTTGTGCCAATTCTGATGCCAGTTCCGGGTACTTTTTTACCATCCTATGTACAATACTCATTGCGTATACTCTGGGTGCTGCGGCTTGACTGGGCGCAATAATGGCATCGAAACTAAAATCGAGCAATTGGCCTTCGCGCTCATCGTGCCTAGGAAGTTGGTATTTTGAATAATAGCGTAGAATAAATCTTGCCTCGGCGTCAGTCTTCATTTGGTCCAATTGGGCAATCATTTCCCGTTCCTTCTTGTAAAAGAGTTCAGGCCTGGTGTCGCTAATATGGTGCAGTATCCAACAGCCGCGCATCCGCTCTTTCTTAGTACCGTTAAAGGCCCGTTTGATAATAGCATTAAGTGCTATGGGATTTTCTAATCCTTCTGCTACTAGAGGCGCGTAATGCCATTCTTTAGCGCTATCTATTTCATTTAAGGCGTACTCTAAATCCACGTGCAAAAAAAATTAGCATCAGTAATGATGAAAATATTAGAATTCTAACTAAATTAGCATAGTCAATGAAGAACATTTTCTTGCTTTTGTTGACGTACTAAAGATACGGCCTTATGAATTACGTAAAAAACAACCTTAAGTTCCTTCGTAAGAAGGAGGCGCTCACACAGGAGCAACTGGCTACTAAAATTGGTGTGAAACGCGCCATGATAGGAGCGTATGAAGAAGGTAGGGCAGAGCCCCGTCTGCATACGCTACAGCATCTAGCTGCTTACTTTCAGGTACGCTTGGACGATTTTGTTAATAAGGATCTTTCGGGATCGAGCAGTATCCCTAAAGCAGATATCAGTGGTGCTCAGTTACGTATATTACCAGTTGTAGTTGACGGTACAGATGAGAGAGAGCTAGGAACGTTAGTTCCTGTCAAAGCTTCTGCAGGGTATCTTAGTGGCTATGGTGATGCCGATTATATTGGTGCATTACCGCGTTTTTCCATGCCCTTTCCTGAACTACCCCAGGATCGCACTTATAGAGTGTTTCAAATTAGAGGGGAGAGTATGCTTCCTATCAAGCCTGGATCGTACGTCATTACAGAATATATCCAAGATTGGAAATCTATTCGTAATGATGAGTGTCATGTTTTGATTACGAAAGACGAAGGTGTTGTTTACAAGCGTGTCATTAATAACCTTCACATTGGTGAATTAATGCTGAAATCGGATAATCCACAGTTTGCACCCTATACTGTTCCTGTAGACCGCTTAGTAGAGGTATGGAAAGCGGTTGGTTATACTAGTTTTGAACTCCCAGCAGCAGGCACAGGCCAGGAAATGTCTCAGATCATGCATATGATGGCAGACCTCAAAAAAGAGATGAATCATCTTAAGGACAACTAATTAACGCTTAAAAAGAACTTCACCCAATTGTGTTTTTGAGCGGCCTTAGAGCCGCTCGAAGTGCCTGTGGTAGGTCCTTACTTAACTAAATACCTCTGAATTCATGGATCGTTCCATCCTACATATGGATCTTGATACGTTCTTCGTTTCCGTTGAGCGGCTGATGGATAGCCGCTTAAACGGTAAGCCTATACTCATTGGAGGGACAGGTGATCGTGGGGTAGTTGCAGCTTGTAGTTATGAGACGAGGAAGTTCGGAGTACATTCTGCTATGCCCATGCGTATGGCTCGCTCTCTTTGCCCTGAGGCCATTATCATTCGAGGAAATTCAGCGAACTACAGTAAATTCTCAAACTTAGTAACGGATGTCATTAAAGAAGAAGTACCTGTCTATGAGAAGACATCAGTAGATGAATTTTTTGTCGACCTCACAGGTATGGATCGTTTTTTTGGAAACTTCAAATTTGCCAGTGAACTAAGAGACCGTGTAATTAATGAAACAGGATTACCCATTAGTTTTGGTTTGTCCTTAAATAAAACGGTTAGTAAGGTCGCTACAGGGGAAGCGAAGCCAAACAACAAGATTTTCGTTAAAAAAGGGCTGGAGCGTCCATTTCTAGCACCTTTATCGGTTCGTAAGATTCCCATGGTGGGTGAGAAGACCTATCAGACTCTTCGAAACCTGGGGGTGCGTCGTATTCAAACGTTGCAAGAAATGCCATTGGAGATGATGCAAAGTGTTATGGGTAAGCACGGTGCTGTGATTTGGCATAAGGCTCAGGGCGTTGATCAAAGCCCGGTTGTCCCTTATCAAGAGCGCAAGAGTATTTCAACAGAACGCACTTTTGCTAAGGACACCATAGATGTGGTTAAACTTGAAGGAATTATTGTCGCTATGACGGAGAATCTTGCTTATCAGCTGCGTCGTGGGGATAAGCTTACTTCTTGTATTACTGTTAAAATCAGGTATTCAGACTTTAATACCCATACGCTTCAGGCGCGTATACCATATACAGCGGCAGACCACCTTCTCATTCCTAAAGTCAAGGAGCTTTTTCAAAAACTCTTTGAACGTAGATTACTCGTTCGTTTGGTGGGTGTTCGTTTCTCCCATTTAGTAGGCGGTGGGTACCAGATGAATTTGTTTGAAGAGAGCGAGGAGCTCAGTAAACTCTACAGTGCCATGGACCATATACGACAACGCTTTGGCGACCGTTCAGTGTTGCGTGCCGTTTCTCTAGGTGCTAAAACCATAGGAAGGACAAATCCATTTAATGGTGAACCGCCGCCGCTTTTAGCAAATAGACATCAGTAAACGTAGACAAACAGAGAGGAGAATATGTGTGGTAGATATGTAGCTATTAGTAAAGTAAAGGCCGTAGAGAAGCGGTTCAGCGCGCTCGTAGAGCGTCCAGAACTCTTTACGCCGAATACTAATATTGGTATAGGAACATTAGCACCTGTGATTACACAGGAACATTCCGACCGTATAAAACATTACCAGTTTGGATTTACTCCGTATTGGGCGAAGAAACCATTTTACCTTTTTAATGCTCGTTCAGAGGGGGATCACAACAAGGAGAACAATCCTACGTATCGCGGTGCAAAGGGCATTACAGTGAAGCCAGCCTTTCGACAAAGCATTCGGTCTAAACGTTGTCTTGTACTGGCAGATGGATTTATAGAGGGACCACAAAAAGAGCGTTTATCAAAACCGTACGTCATTTATAAAAGGGATGGGGCTCCTTTCGCTTTCGCGGGATTGTACGACACCTGGGTAAATCCAGATACTGGCGAGATGGTCGATAGTTTTGCAATTATCACAACGGTGAGCAATAAGATCACAGCTGCTATCGATCACCACCGATCACCTGTAATTCTCAATGAAGAAGATGAATCTATTTGGTTAGACCCTACGACGCCATTAGCAGAGGTAACGGATTTACTTTTTCCATATCCTGCTGAAGAACTTAATGCTTATCCAATAGCAGCGGCAATAAAAAACCCTAGGAGCAATGGACCGGAATTACTCAGACCCATGGGAGAGCGTTTGGTTACGGAATACGATTATGAAATTCACACCCACCTTGGCCTGCAAGGAATGGGGATGACTCAAGCACGTCAACGCAAGCTGGATCTAGGTTTCTAGAGACTATAAAAAACAGAAGAGATGTTAGTGAACTCGCACAGTTATTACAGCTTGCGTTATGGGGTTCTTTCGCCCAAAGAGTGGCTGGCTTTCTTCGAAAGCCAGCCATGGCCCACGATGGCCATTACGGATATTAATAACACTTCGGCATGCATGACCGTGCTCTATCTTTTACGCAACCATGCTAAAAAGCGTGCGGTCATCGGAGTAGATTTCAGAAATGCAATAACGCCTTGTTATGTGGCATTGGCTAAAAATTGGGAAGGCTTTCGCCAAATCAATGATCACCTATCAGAACACCTTCATCGAAAGCAGCGCTTTTCATCGCGCGCTCCGGTCGCAGCACTTAAAGACACCTGGATCATTTATCCTTTAGAAAGTCTTCCGGCCGATGCGTCACTGGCATCAAACGAACTTATAGGAGTAGGGGTGGACCAGTTGCGCTTTCTACACCTTTCACCGCATGTTCATCGTCAACATAAACTCATTGCGATGCCTACGGCAACTTTTAGGGGAAAGCGAGACCACAATGCACACCGCTTACTGCGTGCTATTGATGAAAACACCTTGCTAAGCAAACTCTCAAAGGACAAACAAGCGAAAGAAGACGATCGGTACCTGTCTAATGATGAATTAAAGAGTACCTATGTCGAAGTACCATATTTACTACGCCAGTCCCAGCAAGTACTGGAGGATTGTACTGTCTTGTTGCCGGATGAAGCCTCACTGAACTTACAGACCTATACGGGTTCAAAACAAAAGGATTTACGCCTGCTTAAAAAATTAGCTTATGACGGTATACCTTATCGTTATCCAACGGTAGACTTCAAAGTAAAGGAGCGTATTGAGAAAGAGCTGGAACTGATTGCAAAGAAGAATTTTGTATCCTACTTCTTGATCAATTGGGATATTGTAAACTATGCTCAAAAACGCGGATATTTCTACGTTGGGCGTGGGAGTGGAGCAAACAGTATTATCGCTTATTTGTTGAAAATCACAGATGTAGACCCCATTGAGTTGGATTTATATTTTGAGCGTTTCATCAATCTGTACCGGACATCTCCTCCAGATTTTGATCTTGATTTTCCCTGGCGTGATCGAGACGACATTACCCAATAC
>NYXD01000124.1 GCA_002685435.1 Cryomorphaceae bacterium
ATAGAGATTACTACCTAGAGCGTCGCTATCCGGCCTTTGGTAACCTTGTTCCTCGCGATGTTGCGTCAAGAGCGGCAAAAGAACGTTGCGATGCAGGATATGGAATTAATAAAACGGGAGAGGCAGTTTATCTAGATTTTGCAGCTGCTATTATGCGCTACGGCGCAGAAGAAGCTCACGTTAAAGGCTTGAAAAACCCTTCTGATGCTGAGGTCAAAGCATTAGGAGAGAAGGTTGTTGAAGCTAAATACGGAAACCTCTTTCAGATGTATGAGAAGATTACGGCATCGAATCCATACAAGGAGCCGATGATGATCTATCCAGCGGTGCATTACACCATGGGTGGTCTTTGGGTCGACTACAACTTAATGACCACTGTACCCGGTTGTTTTGCATTAGGTGAGGCAAACTTCTCCGACCATGGTGCAAACCGTCTAGGGGCATCAGCTTTGATGCAGGGTCTTGCTGATGGTTACTTCGTGGCTCCTTATACCGTGGGCGAATTCTTAAGTAAGGACATTCGTACGGGAAAAATCTCAACGGATAGCCCAGAATTTGAGGCTGCTGAACAAGTTGTTCGTGAGCGCACAGAAAAGTTTATCAATAACAACGGTACGAAGTCAGTAGACTTCTTCCACAAGCGTCTGGGTAAGATTATGTGGAACGAAGTAGGTATGGCGCGTAGTGAAAAGGGATTGAAACAAGCCATTACAGATATTCAGGCATTGCGAGAAGAATTCTATGCTGATGTTCGTGTATTGGGCTCAGCAAACGGTATGAATCCAGAGCTGGATAAAGCGGGTCGCGTAGCAGATCTTATTGAATTAGGAGAGCTTATGGCGAAAGACGCATTAGAGCGGAACGAAAGTTGTGGCGGTCACTTCCGCGAGGAATATCAAAGCCCAGAAGGAGAAGCCCTTCGTGACGACGAGAATTTCGCCTTTGTAAGCGCATGGGAGTACACTGGAGTCCCTGCAGAAGCTAATCTGCACAGAGAAGAATTGACTTTTGAGAATGTTGAATTAAAGACGCGTTCTTACAAATAATTGGACCTATGGATTTAACGTTAAAAATCTGGAGACAAAATGGCCCTCAAGAAAAGGGTGAGATGAAAACATACCCAATCTCCGGGGTTGAGGAAGACATGAGCTTTCTTGAAATGTTGGATTACCTCAACGATAAGTTGATTAACGAAGGTATTGAGCCTGTTGTTTTCGATCACGATTGTCGTGAAGGGATTTGTGGTATGTGTTCGTTGTTCATCAATGGTGAAGCGCACGGTCCAGGACGTAAGGTTACGACTTGTCAATTACACATGCGCGAATTCAAAAGTGGTGACACGATCTATATCGAGCCATTCCGTGCGAAAGCATTCCCTATTATCAAGGATTTGATGGTGGACCGTTCAGCTTTTGACCGCATTCAACGTGCAGGTGGTTACATTAGTGTAAATACTTCCGGAAACACCATTGATGCGAATGCCATTCCAGTGCCGAAGGAGAACGCAGATAAAGCTTTTGATGCAGCGACTTGTATCGGTTGTGGTGCTTGTGTTGCCACATGTAAGAATTCTTCTGCAATGCTTTTCGCATCGGCCAAAATCAGTCAGTTCTCTCTATTGCCTCAAGGCCAACCAGAAGCCAAAGAGCGTGTGTTGAACATGGTACACCAAATGGATTTGGAAGGTTTTGGTAATTGTACGAATACCGGTGCATGTGAAGTAGAGTGTCCTAAAGGCATTTCTTTAGAGAACATTGCGCGCATGAATCGCGATTATTTGTTCGCTTCGTTAAGCAACAATAAATAACTAATTCTAACCTTCTAAAGGTTGTATAAGATAGGAACCCTGTCCAGTAATGGATGGGGTTTTTTTATTTCTTGGGACGAATAGGGATGTAAATATCTTCTTCTGAAGTAGGGTCGTCATTCTTATATTTTGACCCTAGACGTTCAAAGTGCGGTCTTTCGTCAAGCTCCCATTCGCTATTTGGCAACCATTGACTATAGATAGAGCGCCATATAGTAGAGTCACTGGAAAGACCTTTATAGTGAAATACGGCATAGGTGCCAGCGGGAATTTCCAAGTGCTCAAAACCTTTGTTCGCCTCCAGTACTTCCACACCACCCCAATACGTAAAGTCAGGATTGGCTTGAGGGCCGAACACGGGAATACCATTGAAGTTTCTTAAAGAAATGAGATCTTGGCTCGTTCTATTGCGTATTTGAGCTAAACGCGGCATAATTTGGGGCCATAGGGTCCACGGAGTAAATGTTTGAAGCGACATGGCTTCTGAAGCTCCGCAGAGTACAGCACCATCGAAATTCAATATGACAGGCTCAATCATACCAGTCCGTTGGAGTTTAGTCGTTCAGTTTAAGAACCGCTAGGAAGGCGCTTTGCGGAATCTCTACATTGCCTAGTTGACGCATACGTTTCTTTCCAGCTTTTTGCTTTTCAAGCAGTTTGCGTTTACGCGAAATATCACCACCATAACACTTTGCAGTAACGTCTTTACGCAAGGCGCTCAATGTTTCACGGGCAATGATTTTATTGCCGATTCCCGCTTGAATGGCAATCATAAACTGCTGACGCGGGATAAGCTCTTTGAGTTTAAGGCACATCTTTTTACCGATGTCGTAAGCGTTGTCTTTGTGTATTAGCGCACTTAAAGCATCAATAGGATCCCCGTTGAGCATCACATCGACCTTAACTAAATGACTTTCTCTATAGCCGATCGGATGGTAGTCGAATGAGGCATAGCCTTTTGAGATGGTCTTTAATCTGTCGTAGAAGTCAAAAACGATTTCAGCCAATGGCATGTCAAAGCTTAGCTCAACACGGTCGCTCGTCAAATACGTTTGATTCGTCAATATGCCACGCTTGCCTATACACAGATTCATTACCGGCCCTACAAAGTCCGCGCTTGTAATGATTTGCGCGCGTATAAAAGGTTCTTCCATGCGCTCCATTTGCGTGGGGTCAGGGAAGTCAGTAGGGTTTTGCACCCATACGGTGCGCTCAGGGTCGCTCTTTAAGTACGACTTATAGCTTACGTTAGGAACGGTTGTGATGACCGTCATATCGAACTCGCGTTCGAGTCGTTCCTGAATAATCTCCATATGGAGCATTCCTAGGAAGCCACAACGGAATCCGAAGCCTAATGCGGCGGAGGTTTCGGCTTCAAATGTCAAGGAAGCATCGTTAAGCTGAAGTTTTTCTAGCGACGAACGAAGCTCTTCAAATTCTTCGGTTTCCACTGGATAAATACCCGCGAATACCATAGGTTTTACTTCTTCGAATCCTTCAATGCCCTTATCAGCAGAATGCTCAACGGAAGTTATGGTATCACCTACCTTTACTTCTTTCGCTTCTTTAATACCAGATATGATATAACCAACATCGCCAGTTTTGATTTCTTTGGTAGGGAACTGCTTGATCAAATTCACTCCAATTTCGTCCGCATCATACTGCTTGCCTGTTGACATGAATTTAACGCGTTCCCCTTTTTTAATGGAACCATTGACCACTTTGAACATGGCTTCAATTCCACGGAATGGGTTGTAGTGACTGTCAAATATGAGTGCTTGTAACGGTCCGTCTGGATCGCCAACAGGGGCCGGTACTCGCTCGATAATGGCATCAAGGATTTCTGGAACACCTTTACCCGTCTTTGCTGATGCCAATAATATATCTTCTCGCTTACAGCCGATGAGGTCGATGATCTGATCACCTATTTCTTCTGGATTAGCGCTAGGTAGATCAATTTTATTTAGAATAGGAATGATTTCTAAATCGTGCTCTAACGCGAGGTAAAGATTGGATATGGTCTGTGCCTGTATACCTTGTGCGGCGTCCACAATAAGTAGCGCTCCTTCGCATGCCGCTATTGATCTCGAAACTTCATACGAGAAATCAACATGTCCCGGGGTATCGATGAGGTTGATCGTGTACTTTTCACCGTTTATTTCATGGTACATCTGAACCGCGTGCGATTTTATGGTAATCCCACGTTCGCGTTCTAAATCC
Source organism: Cryomorphaceae bacterium (assembly GCA_002685435.1). The sequence continues at coordinate 4,028 of NYXD01000124.1, forward strand.
ATATCATCTAAAAGCTGGTCTTGCTTTTGACGATCAGTAACAGATGAAGTGGCGTCTAATAGGCGGTCCGCTAACGTTGACTTACCGTGGTCAATGTGCGCGATGATACAGAAATTACGAATGTTTTTCATGGGTGCTAAAATACACTAAAGGCTGCCTTCTCTAACGTTCTTTGGCAGCTTTTGCCATACCAATTCATAACTGGTTTTAATAAGCTCTTGAATGAGTGTCCAGTCAGCATAATTATCTGCAATAACTGTATTCCAGTGCTTCTTGTTCGAGTGGTATCCTGGAATAATCCAATCATAGCGTTCACGTAGTGCGATATTCACTTCTGGATCATTTTTCACATTCATGCGGGGAGGCTGCGCATTTAAGCTGAGCGTGACAAACATCTTTCCGTGAACCTTGAATACTAGAGTATATTCATCGAAGGGAAGATGTTCAGTAGCTAAGGGTAGGGAAAGCGCAAATTCGCGGATGGACTCGTGATTCATGAATCTAAAGATAGGGCAAATCGTATCTTTGGAAGATGGAGCAAAAAATTGATTTGGAACGCTGGCCCAGAAAAGAATCGTATGACTTTTTCAAGTCCTTTGCGGATCCCTTTGTCGGTATACAAGTAGATACTGATATTACGGCTTTGGTTCTTGCTTGTCGTAAGCGAGGTTGGAGCATTCACCATGCGTTATTGTACACCACATTAAAGGTGGCGAACAGCTATGATCCTATGCGACTCAGAAGAAAGGGCGATGGAGTAGTGCTTCATGAGACGGTCGATATGGGATGTTCCGTTCTTCGAGAGGATGGTGAGACTTTTACATTTGCCTATTACCAATGGGAGTCGAACGAGTCTGTGGACCAATTCATCACTCGAACCACTGAGATTACAAGGCGTGCTGCACATGGCCTGCCATTAGACCCGCGGCCGGATCGAACCAATCTTATTTACGGAACTACGCTTCCATGGGTGACCTTCACTGCATTTAAGCATCCAAAGAAAAACAACGACGACAGTATTCCTAGAACGGTATTTGGTCGTTTTTATGAGCGTGATGGGCGTTACCTTCTTCCATTTAATCTTGAGGTTGATCATGCGTTAATGGATGGGTTACATTTGGCGAAGTTCTTCAAAATGATTGAGTTAGAAGCAAATGCTTTTTAATATGAATCATCCTTTAGCCCCCTATATCAAAACTATTGAATGCATTGAATCCCAATTGTTTTGGAAGCCATCGTTAAAAGTAGGAAAGCATCACTTTGCTTGCTTCTTCAAGGAAGCTTTGGTAGTAAAAATTGGCGCGGAGGCAATACAACATCGCTCAAAGGAATTCATCGGTAGCGAGTTGTTTGATCCATCTGGAAAAGGAAGGCCTATGAAAGATTGGCTTCAAATACCCGTAGAATACGAAGCCCATTGGGAACATTTAATTTCTGATGCCTACAATAGGGCTACAGCAGATTTGTAAAGTACTCTTCTTGATCCAAATGTTCCATCGGGTCCCAGATGCATTGTTCAAAATCCTGAATCTGGTCTTCAACGACAAGAATCCCCTCGCTTTTCAGTAGATCTTCCATAAGGGTGCTTCCTCCGAAAAAATGCTTACCCGTTAACACTCCTTTTCTATTCACTACTCTGTGGGCAGGAACGGATGGGTCATTGTGCGAAGCGTTCATCGCATAACCGACAACGCGCGCAGAACGCCCGGTGCCTAGAAAACGAGCAATATGTCCATACGTCGTGACGCGACCTTCAGGAATTTGACGGACTACGGTATACACCTTGTCGAAAAATTCACTGGCCATCTCTAACTATGAATGTTATTGAAATGCGCCATGGCAGATTCTAGGCCATCTAGTTTAAAACGTAAATAAGTTGTGGGTTTACCTTGTGCAAGCCATATGCTTTCGTAATGTGTGATGACGTCAAAGAGAATGCCCTCATTCGGTTGAATTTGATCGTGAATATCGTGGTACGCTTCCTCTATTTCTAAACCGAGCATCTGAACGATCCCGTGCGTATATCCGTGTAAATATTCACTATCGCATTTTAAATTCACAGTGCCGCCAGGCTTGAGAAACTGTGCATATTTCATGAGGTATTCCGGATGTGTGAGGCGGTGTTTAGCACGCTTGTATTTCATTTGTGGATCGGGAAAAGTGATCCAGATTTCATCCACTTCATTGGCCCCGAATACCTGCTCTATCCAGTCTATTCTAGTGCGAAGGAAGGCTACGTTTTTTAGACCTTCTTCCGATGCGGTTTTTGCTCCACGCCACAATCGAGCACCTTTTATATCGATACCAATGTGATTTTTCTCGGGATTTCTTCGGCCCAGTGCTACTGTATACTCGCCTTTTCCGCAACCTAGTTCGAGTACAAGTCCATTTTCGTTTTTAAAATGCGTAGCGGCCCAATTTCCTTTTAATTCAAAACCGTGACGTACTTCTTCGGTCTTAGGCTCAACAACGTTGTACAGCCCGCCAATTTCTTTAAACTTCCTTAGTTTATCTTTTCCCATGCCGCAAAAGTAGTTGCTTCATATCTAGTGGACAATGGCTATTTTCTTAACGAATTGAACCTCGCTAGAAACGAATTCTAAAGAATACATTCCACTGACTAAACCCTGTAAATCAAGTATAATTTTTTCCCCGACATAACGATTGTCCGTTTGAATAATGGCTACAATTTCACCAGTATTAGAACGAATCTTTACATTTTCGAATAGGACAGGGGATGTAACCGTACATATGCCTGATGTTGGATTTGGATACACAATCACATCCGATGCAATTGCATCGATTTCGTTTTGGTTCAAAATACAATCGGCTCCTATCATGTTTGAATCGAGCCAGTCAATACGATCCATTAACCAATCTTCTACGAGTTCCACGTCTCCCGAAAATGTAGCCGCAACATATTTTACCGCCGACGGATTACTCCCCATCAACGGCCATCGCGCATGATTTCTCGTCGCCACACTAGTTAAAAGTGATTCGTTACCAGCAATAAAATCAGTGATAGAGTCTTTATGCCAAACGGTAGTTCTTAATTCCTTCCATCTACAATTAACGGCGTCTGCAAACTGTGGTGTATAGACTAAATCTTCCCACCATGCAGG
>NYXD01000125.1 GCA_002685435.1 Cryomorphaceae bacterium
CCGAAGAAATTGATCAGAATTATCCTGGTCTAGACGCATTGATAGAAAACATGTATGAAACCATGTACAATGCTCAAGGTGTTGGATTAGCTGCACCCCAGATCGGTAGAGGTATTCGACTTTTCGTTATTGATGCAAGTCCATTTGCTGAGGAAGATAGCGATGATTTTGAATTGCTTTCAGCTTTGAAAAAGACGTTCATTAATCCCATTATCATTGAAGAAGATGGCGAAGAGTGGGGGATGGAAGAAGGCTGTTTGAGTATACCGGACGTCCGGGAAACCGTATTTAGACAGGAAAAAGTTGTGATTGAATACTACACTGAGGATTGGGTTTTAGTTGAAGAAACCTATACCGGACTCGCGGCGCGTGTCATACAACACGAATACGATCACATTGAAGGAGTGTTGTTTACAGAGAAAATTAAACCCTTACGTAAAAGGTTGATAAAAGGTGCGTTAGGAAGAATAGAGCGTGGCGGTATTTCAGCGGGCTATCCTATGAAATTTCCGAAAGCGAAATGAGGTATATGATTGCGGTATTTTTGATGGTTGTTGTCAGTTGTCAATCTTCACCGACGCAACAAAATATTAATGAGCATCCTGCCGCAGTTGCGACGAGTGATTCGGCTTTGTTCTATTTAGAGCTTGTGGAACGTAATGTGCTTACGCCAGCGGGGTATACTCGTGCTGCTGCTCATTTCGTTGCTCAGGATTCATTAATCAAAACGGATGCAGTCTATTTGATGAAGGCGGGTTTAACCTGTATGAATCAGGAGGGTGCCTACAAATTATACGGGGTAAATTACCTCATCTTACTTTCTAATAAGTTTCCTCAAGACCGTTATGCTCCGGAAGCTTTGCTTCAGTTGGCATTATTTTTCGACGGTACATTAGGCGACGGTGAACGAGCGGTAGAGTTTTTACGCGTACTCCTGAAGCGCTATCCAGAACATACATTGGCGACTGATGCTCAGGCGCTTTTAGATTTAATAAGTGTCTCCGAAACGGGAGAAATACAAACTGTAAGAGATTGGTTAAATAACGAATAATGGAATTAAGAACTGTATTATCAATTGCCGGTAAACCGGGTTTATTCAAATTAGTAGCTCAAAACAAGGGTGGTGTTGTGGTAGAAAGCCTTCTCGATGGGAAGCGCACCAGTATTTCTGCTTCTGCAAACGTAAGTTCCTTAGGTGATATTGCAATCTACACCTATGAGGAAGAAGTTCCGCTTCGTGATGTTTTCAAAGCCATGGCTGAAGTAACAGAAGGCAAAGAGGCGCTGACTCATAAGAGCAGTAAAAACGAACTGGAAGATTTCTTTGGAGAAGTGTTGCCGAAATTCGATCAAGAGCGGGTTTATGCAAGCGATATTAAAAAAATAGTGCAGTGGTTTAATATCCTAGCCAAAAATGATTTATTAGGAATATTAGAAGAGACTGAGGAAGAAGCCTAATATAAATGAATAGTCGCGCAGCAAAATTAGAGGCCTTCGGTCGATTGTTAGACATCATGGATACCCTCCGTGCAGAATGTCCGTGGGATAAAAAGCAAACCCTCGAAAGCTTGCGTCATTTGACTATCGAAGAGACTTATGAGTTAGCGGATGCCATCGAAGAAGGCGATTTAAATGAGATTAAAAAGGAGCTTGGTGATCTGATGCTACATATGGTTTTCTACAGTAAAATCGGAAGCGAGAAGGGGGCTTTTGACGTTGCCGATGTACTCAATAGTGTCTCTGAAAAGCTTATTCACCGCCATCCTCATATTTATGGTGATGTTGAAGCTACCACGGAGGATGAGGTTAAGGCCAATTGGGAAGCAATCAAACTCAAAGAAAAAGGCACTAAAAGCGTACTTCAAGGAGTGCCAAGAGGGCTGCCGGCACTCGTGAAAGCAATTCGGATTGGCGATAAAGCGAGAGGTGCAGGTTTTGACTGGGACGAGCCTCAAGATGTTTGGGGTAAAATTCGCGAAGAATTAGAAGAGTTTGAAGAGGCGCAAAAATCTGGAAACCAAGACCATATAGAAGGAGAGTTAGGTGATGTACTGTTCTCACTTGTAAATTTCGCTCGTTTGAGTAATCTTGATCCAGAGATGGCGCTGGAACGCACGAATAAGAAGTTTATTTACCGGTTTACTTTTATGGAAAACGCTGCGAGAAAAGCCGGTAAGTCACTGTCTGACATGGATTTAAGTGAGATGGAGGTTTTGTGGAATGCGGCGAAGAAGACAAAGCGACAGTAATTTTATATAAAAACGGCATTAAGAATTTGTAAAACCTACACTCTAGGTAGTTCTTAAACGTTGATTTAGTGTATTTTAGAGACTTATAAACTCTATTTTAATTCGACGCGCTAAAAGTACTGAGGCCCATGACAGGTATTGGCGAGAGTTAGATACTAATGGAAAATTGGTTCAGTATGAATTCCCTAAAAGACTCAAAGAGTAGATGAACGAAAAAGACTTAAGTCTATACAACCGCGACATAAGCTGGTTGAAATTTAATGCGCGAGTACTACAAGAGGCCGAGGACAGTGCTGTACCTCTGATTGAGCGCATTCGATTTCTAGGTATTCATTCAAATAATATGGATGAGTTTTTTCGTGTACGCTACTCTTTTGTTAGAAGATTACAGTTGACATCGGATAAACATCATGAAGATAATTTGGAGGGACATGCGCCTGGGGAGTTATTAAAGCGATTGAATGAACTTGTAAACGATCAGCAACAGCGCGGTCAGGAGATCTATGAAGATTTGAAAAAGGAGCTTTCTAGAGTCTCCGTAGAGATTATTTCCGAAGATGGATTAACGCAAAAACAAGCAGACTTCGTTCGTGATGTATACCGCAATCAGGTCAGTCCTGCGCTGACTAATCTTATGTTAAGTCAGGCCCCTGAATTCCCTTATTTACGCGATAAAGGTATTTATTTAGCCGTAAGATTGATCAAAGGCGATAGCGAGCAGTTCTCCATTATTGAAGTACCATCGGGTACGTTGAACCGATTCATTACGCTACCCAAATACGGTAAGCAATATGTCATGTATCTAGATGATGTGCTTCGGTACAACCTCGACAGTATTTTCCATATTTTCAAGTACGATTCTGTAGAAGCACATACCGTGAAAATAACACGAGATGCAGAGCTTACTCTAGATGACGATGTCAGTAAGTCCTTTATGGAAAAAATTCAGAAAGGTCTTATGGAACGCCGCGAAGGAGATCCGGTGCGTTTTGTGTATGACCGAAATATATCAGACAAAACACTGAATTTATTAGTTAATGGTTTAGGTATTTCTGAGTTCGATGGACTTATTGCTGGAGGTCGTTACCACAATAAAAAGGATTTAATGCACTTCCCAAATGTGGGTGATAGTTCTTTAGAGCACGAAAAATTACCGGCTGTCCCCCATCCAGCCCTAGAAGAAGACCGGAGCATCATCGAAGTATTGAAGAAGCAAGATGTATTACTCTACACGCCGTACCATGATTTTGGAAAAGTGATTCGCTTATTGAGAGAGGCTGCTATTGATCCCAAAGTTCGTGTGGTAAAAGTTACGCTATATCGATTGGCCAGCCAGAGCCGTATCATTTCTGCCCTAGTAAATGCGGCTAAAAATGGAAAAGATGTAACGGTATTTATTGAGCTCCAGGCACGATTCGACGAGGCGAATAATATCAAATGGACGAATATGCTTCGTGCCGAAGGAATTAAGGTAGTCAGCGGAGTTCCCGGTTTAAAAGTGCATTCAAAATTGACTTTAATTCGCCGCGATGAAGGATTAGAAAAGTTAGTAGATTATTGTGTAGTTGGAACGGGAAATTACCATGAAGGCACTGCTAAGCTCTATACAGACTATCACTTACTTACTTCTCAAAAGCGCATCACTAAAGAAGTCAGAAAGGTGTTTACATTTATAGAATCACCATATAAGCAGTATAACTACAAGCATTTAATGGTCAGTCCCAATAGCACTCGCGAAGGAATTTATAAGCTGATCGATCGAGAAATTGCGCATGCAAATGCTGGCCGAGAAGCGAAATTCTGGGTAAAATTAAACAGTGTGAGTGATCACGGTATGATTGCTAAATTATACGAAGCAAGCGCTGCAGGAGTGTCTATTCGTATGGTAGTGCGCGGAATTAACTGTATCGATTTCAGTGATTTAGCACTTAGCGGAAATATTGAGGCGGTGAGTATCGTGGACCGGTTCTTAGAGCATACGCGCGCGTTTTGTTTTTATAACGACGGTCAATCTGAATATTTTATTTCTTCTGCAGATTGGATGACTCGAAATCTGAATAGACGGGTAGAGGTTACCGTTCCCATTTACGATGAGAAAATTAAGCGACAATTGCGAGATCATTTCGAAATTCTTTGGAAGGACAACACAAAATCACGAGTTTTCGATGCGAATCAATCCAATGCCTACCGTAAACTCAACGGACCTAAAATCCGGGCGCAATTGGATTTGTATGCATACGTTAAAAAGCAGCTTTTGAAAGGTTAGAAACTAATTACTATGATTGTTACCAAACTCGGAGCTATTGATATAGGTTCGAATTCCGTTCGTTGTCTTGTTGTTAATGTAGTCTACAAGGATGGTTATACCTATTATCGTAAAGCTGGGATGGTGCGGCTTCCGATCCGTTTGGGGCAAGATGTTTTCGAATATGGTAAAATCAAAGGCAAGACGAAAAAGCGTTTTATTGAAGGCATGAAAGCCTACGCCCATTACCTTAAAGTCCACGATGTGGTTGATTTTAGAGCCGTAGCCACTTCAGCCATGCGCGAAGCTGTTAATGGTCAGAAAATAGTAGCACAGGTAGCGAAGGAGACGGGCATTACCATTGAAATAATTGGCGGTAAAGAGGAGGCTCGATTAGTTTTTAATTCTAAGATTTATGACATCATTAAGGCGCCACAGGAAAACTTTATTTATATCGATGTAGGTGGCGGTTCGACGGAAATATCGGTTATAAAAAATAAATTGGTGGAGGCATCCATGAGCTTTAAGATTGGTGGGGTAAGGTTGATGAACAACCTTGTCGATGAGGCTGAATGGACTCGAATGCAACACTGGTTACATAAATACGCGGCTCCTGTTTCAGATAAGGCTGCTATTGGTGCGGGTGGAAATATTAACAAACTACATAAGCTGAGTATGAAATCGCTTCAAACACCATTGGATTATACGTTTGTGTCTGAACAGCAAGAGGAATTAAAGACGTTATCTGCCGAAGAACGTGTGACTGAATTGGGACTAAACTTTGACCGAGCAGATGTTATTGTGCACGCCTTACCCATTTATCAAAAGGCTATGCTATGGTCGGGTTGTAAACATATTTATGTACCCAAAATAGGAGTTTCGGACGGACTAGTTAGGGACATGTATCACAAGGATTATAAAGCGCAAGTCGAACTTTGATAATAAGTGCATAGAGAACATCAATGTGAATGATTACTTCAGATGTTATGGTCTATGTATTTTTGATTACAGAATTAACTTAATACCTCTATACAATGGCAGTAACAATAGCTACCGACGCAGATTTCGATAAATTGCTCAAGGACCACAGTCGAGTGGTTGTAAAATTCCATGCGGATTGGTGTGGTGCATGCAAGATGTTTGCGCCTAAATACAAGCGTGTAAGCAATGAAGAAGCGCACAGTGATGTTTTATTTTTAGATGTGAACGCAGAACACAATGAAGGCGCTCGAAAAGCGGCAGGTGTGAGCAATTTACCTTTCTTAGCTTCTTTTAAAGATGGAGCTTTAGTGGAAGGGTCAGCTGCAAGTAAAGAAGAATACCTGCGTAAATTGATCGATCTCACAAAGTAATATTCGAAATTAAAATGGAAACACCCCCGGGCGCTCCGCGCCCGGGGGTGTTTTTTTGTCTGAAATTTTGCGCGTAGGTATATAAAAAACGAAAGGGAGCCGCCAAGCTCCCTTTCTACCTAAACCGCCATGAAAATCTGCTTGCGCAGAATGTTCCATATATACCTAAACGCAATTGTATCAGGGTAGTTCACGCTTGTTGCAAAAAAAGTGTAGTTTTTTCTAAAAAGATCAAATTTGTCTGAAACACGCGCGGCCGGGCCCAAAAAAAGCCGCTCCAGATGGAGCGGCTTTTAGTGTTTCAATCAAGGAAAATTCTAGTGCTTCGCAAGGTAATCAGCGACACCTTCGTGCGATTCTTTCATGGCTTCTTTACCTGGTGTCCAGTTTGCAGGGCAAACTTCACCTTTTTCTTCGAAGTACTGCAGTGCATCCACCATGCGCATTGCCTCATCTACTGATCGGCCTAATGGGAAGAAGTTTACTAATTGATGCATTACTGTTCCTTCTCTATCGATTAAGAACAAGCCGCGGTAGGCGATCATTTCTCCCGTAGAAGTTAAGTTACCGTCTTCATCATAGGACCATTCGCCATTAAGAACATCGTAGTTATGAGAAATGGTTTTATTCGTATCCGCAACGATAGGGTAAGTTACACCTTCAATACCGCCTTGGTCTTTACCCATCTGCAACCAACCCCAGTGGCTTTGCTCAGTATCTGTTGATACAGCGATCAATTCTACGCCTTTTGCTGCAAACTCCTCTTTACGCGCTTGGAAGGCGTGCAATTCAGTAGGACATACAAAAGTGAAGTCTTTTGGGTAGAAGAATAAGATTACATACTTTCCTGCGTAATCTGATAGTTTGAAGTTTTCAACGATTTCCTCGCCATTGATTACCGCAGAAG
>NYXD01000126.1 GCA_002685435.1 Cryomorphaceae bacterium
ATCATTTTAGTTGCTCCTCCTCTTGGGCTCGAACCAAGGACCCTCTGATTAACAGTCAGATGCTCTAACCAACTGAGCTAAGGAGGAATTTATGTTCCAGTTCTTTCGAAACGGGCTGCAATAATACGGCAACTTCATAGGTTCTACAATACCTACAGTTGTTTTTTTTTGGAACAGCCGACTTTTGACTCACGCCGTTAGGGCATGTGGTTCTTCTTAAGAAAGTAGGGCTCGCTCATATGGGCATACAGTTCTCCAAATCATTGTATCGATACTGCGGTTATAAATTTGCATCCCTGCTGCATTTAGCAGGACATTTGCTAGACAGACGTTCCTGAATAGGCCTTAAGGTCAATATGAAACAGGGTGTGTTGAGCCTGAGAGGTATGTTTATCTCGCTTTTAATAGGTACCCGTTATTCTGTTAGACGAATGATTAAGCAACCGGGCCATTCTTAAGCAATTGGGGCCGCGATTCGCGGCCCCTTTTCTATCTATTATTTCTCTTGTCAATATAAAGGCACACGTGTAACTTCGCCGTATCTAAAAATCATCAGAATGAGCTTACTTACAGTTGGAACGATGGCGTATGACGCTTTAGAAACGCCCTTCGGAAAAACGGATCGCATCCTAGGCGGTGCGGCAACTTATATCGCGCTCAGCGCGAGTTACCATGTGGAAAAGAGTAATATCGTTTCCGTTGTCGGGGCCGATTTTGAGCAGCAACATTTAGATCTACTCTCTGAAAAAGGAGTCGATCTAGAAGGGGTACAGATCATTCCCGATGGCAAGACTTTCTTTTGGAAGGGTAAATACCACACGGACATGAACACTCGTGATACTCTTGATACGCAACTCAATGTATTAGAGACGTTTAACCCAATCGTACCTGAAGGTTTTAAGGATTGTAAGTATTTAATGTTGGGAAACCTGTTGCCGTCTGTACAGCAGAAAGTGTTGGATCAACTACCAAACCGCCCAAAACTCGTAGTATTAGACACTATGAATTTCTGGATGGATCACTTCTGGGATGATTTAATGGCTGCCCTTAAAGGTGTTGACGTTTTAACCATTAACGATGAGGAGGCACGTCAGCTTTCAGAGGAATACAGCTTAGTGAAAGCGGCTCAGAAGATTATGACGATGGGTCCAAAATACCTAATCATTAAGAAAGGCGAGCATGGAGCATTGCTCTTTCATGAAGATAAAATATTCAGTGCACCTGCGTTGCCGTTAGCCGAAGTCTTCGACCCTACTGGCGCTGGTGACACCTTTGCCGGTGGTTTTATTGGATTCCTGGCGAAGACAGATGACATTAGCTTTGAAAATATGAAGCGTGCGGTGATCTGGGGCTCAGCAATGGCGAGTTTTACTGTCGAGAAATTCGGTACAGAACGTATTGCGGAGTTGACTACTGAGGAAATCAACGCTCGATTAGAAGAGTTTAAAAACCTGATGAGCGTCGACATTCAGTTGGTGTAAGAACTGCGAGGATAAAATTTCAGGAAAACCCTCCGAGTGCATAGCGCGCGGAGGGTTTTTTTATGGCCCCTGCGGGCAGCCGCCTTCCACGAGTTGGTACTGTATGTAGATTGGTGTTGTATTGACATTCTGGGAAACATGAGCATGTTCAAGCGAGAAGGATAAGAACAATTGGTCTACCGGCCCTGCACCTGAAAAGAGCGGCTGCGGCTGCTCTCGCAAGAGGAGTTGAGCCGGCGTGTTTGTGCCGATATTTTCCGGAGGGACAGAGGTAATATCTGGAATGATCTTTAACGTTGCACTGCCTTGTAGTGGTTCAGTTTGATAAGCGAGTAAACACCAATTCGTTCTCGATCTAACGTCTTGTACCGATACCAAAGCCCCTTGATCCATTGGAATGCAAGAGGCGTAATCCGCACCCGCCGTTCGTGGTGGATGGAGGTGTGTTTCATTGATATTTGCTTGAGGCTTTGTATAATTTATGGAGAGACTTTGAGATTTTAATAAATTGGAAATGAGCATGTAAAGAAAAGTAAGCAATAGTCTTATAGGCATTGGTACGTGAGATTAAGGAGATGAAGGTTGGCGTCGAGGTTTTGGTATTGACGTCGACTAAGAGAAATTTGTACAGTCACGGGTATACCGTCTTGTGGGGCAGTTCCTGAATGGCCATAAATGGCGGCAGTAAGAAACTGGTCGGTTTCATTGTGAATGGCGGACGGCGCGAGCGTACAAGTACCGCTGGCGGGTAGAAAGGGAGAGGTCAACCATCTGGAGGAAAGGCCGCTGGGTAAAGTAACAGTATGGACTAACTGTGCGGAGGGATGCACTGCACTAATAGTATAACGAAGATGGAATGTAGTGGACAAACTATCTGTGAAAGCAGGTGATCCTGCTGCTGTGGTTACAGAAGGGGATAATTCGATTTCTTGCTCGCTTACGGCAATTAGTGTGATGGGTTCAAAATGGAGATCAAAGTAGGTGCTTTCTTCAGCCCAAATGATTTGAGAAGAGCCTGTCATGCTACAAAAGAGTGCGGGTAGGAAAAAGAAAAATCGGTATATCATAGGACTTGAAAAGGGATGTTTTGAGGCAATTCAATGAGGGTGATCTTCAGGTCTGAGAAGCTGCCTTTACGAATGTCAATAGTAATGGGCGGGTAGGAAAACCCCTGGGGCGCCGGAGCTAGCGCCCCGCAATAATGGCCCTCCGGCAGCCCCCCAAGGGTAAATTGACCGTCCTCACGAACGGGAGTGGTAAAGGAAGAACTGTCTTCATGGTAAAGGGTGAGTTCAAGCGTGGCAAGATCAATTTTCTGTCGAAGCGCAATATGCTGGGTGCGCTGAACAGTCACGGTTCCCCGAACACCGAGTGTGCGGTAGAAACCCAAGGTGCAGTGCTGCTTGCGTTGCTCAAGAAAATGGTGCTGTTCAAAGCCCAAAACGGGCTGAGTGGCAAACGGAAGACTTATGGCATGAATTTTTAGAAGTACATCTGAACCTTCGAGATGCGCGAAACTAAACGTGCCATTAGGATCCGTAATGATCGATTTTCCCTGGGCACTAATTTTCACACCCTCGATCGGGTTGCCTTGTTCATCGCGGCAGTATCCGTTAAGTATTTTATAGGGAGAACCTGTATGCAAGCTACCGTTCCATCCGATCGTTGCACGCTGCATCGACTGTACAGAGACGGAAAGGTTACCGTGTGCCGTACGGCGAATGAGTTGCAGGGTTTGCTGGTGTCGTGCTCCGCTATTCCCACCTCCAAACAAGGTTGATTGTATGCGGAGCGAACAGCGTTTGTATTGCATATTTCCGGAACCTAGGAGGGACCAAAGTCCGGTGCTGGGTTGTTGTCGAAATTGGGCTTGGAGGTAGGCTCGTGTAGTACGTAGGCGGAGTTGGTGCTGATAAAGAATTTGAGGAGGTAATTGGCCTAATTGGCGCCATTCACCACTGCTCTGCCATTGCCACAAACCACTTCGGTATTCTGACTGGAGGCGTAGTTGTTTTGAAGTGAGGGCGGACGAAAATAACTGGCCCCTGGTAGAAAACCGCCAAGGACCTAATGTGAGGTCGTTTTGAATGAGGTGGAATTGGTTCCAATTACCACTTGCATCTGTAAACAGGGCCCATTGACCCAACCACCGGTTTGGTCCCAGCACACCTGACGCATGCGCACGAACAAAAGAGTTGTATGGCGCTTGTGCGCGCAATTTATCTGGAATGTGTGCGGCATGAAGCGACCAGCGGTATACACCTTTTTGCCCGTTGTATTGTGCAAGGCTCATGCCTTCGTATTGACTGAAGTTCAGTTCGTTACTGCCCAGTTGTATACGGTGTTGCATACCCCAAAATTGGCTTAAACCGCCTCCAAAAAGTGTTACTCGTGAATCCAAACTCCCGCCTCTCCAACGCAATCCCGCCATGGGCTGTCCCCCACGCCACTCCAATGCTCCGGTAAATTCATTAAATGGAATTACCATCCGTACATAGCTCATTTTTTCCGCGCGCGACAGTACATGCCGTTGCAATATCCCATGCCCTGCGCTCAAGCTGCCTAGGGGTAGTTGCAGTTCTGCTGAGCCTCGCAGTCGGTTGTTCCAAAGCAGGCCCCGCGCTGAAAACACGTTCTTTTCTAAAGAAACGGTTCCCAATTGATTAATTCGTCCACTGTAGACCGTTTGTAAGCGCCAGTGCAACCAAGGCGCCCCGGGATCAAATACAGGCGCTACACTTTCTGAGCGCCCAACCGGCGCTAAACCAAGTCCAACGAGCGTATCCCATCCATTCGCGCTTTGGGCGGAAAAAGTGACCCTATTGTCTTTTCTATATAATTTATACTCATAGGATTCAGTTGGTGGAATAAGAGCTTCACCACAGTCGAATGCGACGTTACCCGTATTCGTGATTAAAACGTTGGCACTGTCTTTTCCGGCAGAAATGATCTTTGCTATTAGGCGCGGTTTAGGCAGTACACGAACACACAATGAATCGTCCACCTTACCCCAGAGACAAGCACCTTCAAATGACACTCGAATCCAATATGCGCGAGCTTCTGCATGCGCTGAGGTCATAAAGACCGGTCTCGCTACACCAGAATCTGCTCGTCCTTCCGCGGGTACCGAAAGCACCGTAAAAGGAGCGGGGGCGTCGATTCTAATGTTGATATTTTTGCCTCGAGGGAGCGCGGTCCAATGCGCTGCCAACGACCAAATCCCACCCGCAACTAATTCCTCTGGCCCACGAACCGCTACCTGACCGCACTCTTGGCTCCATGCCGAAAGTGTAGCGATGACTAAAGCTATTACGCCCCTGTACCTCATAGCTTCAAGGAATGTGTTACACCAAATTTTTCTCCCGCATCGGTTTGACTGACTACCACCATTTGGTAATCGCCGGCGGGCAAATCAGGCTTTTTAAACTGAACCGTGCGGCATTGGTTTGGGATCAAACCTTTTGCATGTAAGCTTTCGGTTTGATAAACCACCTGGCCCCGGTTGTTCAACAAATGCGCTCGCGAAGAAATGATTCGGTCCACATTTCCTGCATTCTGATAGCGCAGCGTCCAAACCGAATTATCCTCACCCACCGCCAGCGCTTTAGCTTCCATAGCAACCACAGGTGGTACCATAGGATTGCGGTAGAGTACATTCACGGCATAGCGCAATTCAATCTTAAATCGCGGACCCCTTTTAACGCTCTCTTTTTCCGGTTTCGAAGTCACAAGAAGACATGCGCGCGCACTCGACTGGTTGAAACTTTTCGGTATACGTACCCGCACCTTTACGATCACTTCCTCGTGTGCCCGCAAGACCTGATCATACGTTTCGGCTTCAAGCCAATTCGCACAACTGGCATCCGTACTTCCCGGTGGAAGGTAGCGGTAACCGCTGTCGCAGTGTGAGCTAAGATCTGCCAGTTCGATGTGAAAAGCGCAAGGTTGGTCACCCACATTTTTAAGTTTAACGGGCAAAATCTCTTGTTGCCCAGGAATGCGTTCGATTCGGTGGGATAGCCCGCTTTGCACGGTGACTTGGCCGTGCGCCCCGTGGCTAACACTAAGTGCCATAGCGAGTGAGTGTAGGAGTAGTTTCATGGTACGTGGGAGTTAGGAAATCCCCCGCCCACAGGGCGGGGGAAGGAGGTTATTCAGCAATGGTGTAGGTTACGGTACCCATGTCTTGCGAGCCGTTGTCTGCATCTAGTAGGGCGTAGTCTTCAATACTTACTAAATAGGTCAATTCGTATCCGTTTCCTGCTCCGTTCCCAGTGTAGGACGTTCCGATGTTTTCAATCAGCAATTGGTCCGTAGCGGTAAGTTTTACTGGCACCGCACCGGCAGTTACATCAAAAGCAGGAGTGACGTTTCCCAACGTTCCGTATTGGTTCGACGGTAAACCTGCAGGCTGGTTGCCATCAGCTAATAGCGAAAGGCTCATCCCTTCGTTCATATTGGCAATACGCACGGAAATAGAACCGTCTGCTAATCCGGCATTACTCAACATTAAGGAGTAATTTAAAAAGGTGCTCGATTGCTTGTTTGCGCCAAGCACAAAAGCATTCCCGGCCTCCACGGGGTCGTCATTACTAAAATCAAACACGATCTCGTCGTCAACGACATCCACCAATGCGTGTGCATCGATCACCACGCCAATGGCTTGTGTTTCTATTGAGGCATCTTGCGCGTTCATTCCGAACGCTACTGTTGTGGCCGCGGCCACCATCCAAACTTTTTTCATGTTTTAGGATTTAAGGGTTAAAAATTGATTCTTAATCAACTTACCCTCGCCCGTAGGAGA
>NYXD01000127.1 GCA_002685435.1 Cryomorphaceae bacterium
AGAGGGACGCATCGTGGATATCCTCGAAGAATACATCAAGCCTGCAGTCGCCCAAGATGGCGGAAACATTGCTTTCATGGGCTACAAGGACAAAATTGTTGAAGTTCAACTTCAAGGCGCTTGTTCCGGTTGTCCTTCGTCAACCATGACCTTAAAAAATGGAATTCTAAGCATCTTGCAAAAAAT
The DNA here is from genome assembly GCA_002685435.1 of Cryomorphaceae bacterium. The sequence continues at coordinate 187 of NYXD01000127.1, forward strand.
GTTGCCAACCCTCGTTGACGATGTCGTTGCAGTGAATGGTTAAAAACGTTTTAACGAATCCTAAGAAAAAACGATTCGACCGGAAACTATACGTACATCTTTATCCGTTACCACTTCGTAGAAGTATACTCCCGAGGATATATTAGACCTGCTAAACTCGATAGCACCATTTAAATGGTCGTAATCAATTTGGATCTGCTCGCCGCGTAAATTAAATAACCGTAGAACGTGAGATTCTTGATTAACTAATGGAGGATAAAAGTTGATTGTTGCTTTTTGCTCTACTGGGTTTGGCATCACCAAAGACGTAGTAACATACTGGGGTCTTCTTTCCTCCACCGATAAGTAGTTAATCAATGGGTCACTTTTTAGAATACTATCGACATTAATAAACTCATCACCTATCTGGTAATCAATGTATTGAAATCCATCAAACAACATCTCATCATCCGTTGAGAACCCAACTGTAATTAGCTGTGGTGGACTAAAGGGGTTGTGGTGATTCAAAGATGTATTATCGTAGGTATGATCCGCATGAAACTTATAGCTGGGTGGAATTTTGACCAGATTTTTAAAGTAATAGTACTCTTGATGCTCAAAATCCCAACGGTCTATTTTTATTAGGGGAATAGTATCATTTGTTTGAGGTTGATAGGCGTAATTCAGGATTTCCGTACAGATCTGGTGCGAATGAGGGAACGCAGAGAAAATAGATATGGGCTGCTGAGGTGCATCCTCTTCAACTGAAAAGGTTTTGATCTGGCCCGCCTGAATTCGAAAGTTATTTGACCAGTACTGTAAGGGTACAAAATCATAAACTAGACGAATTCCCACCTCGTTTTCCGGGTATAAGTAAAGCCTTATTTTAATATCTATCCACTGTCCAGAAGTCCCTTTAGGAGTGTGAATGTTCATAGCTATTTCACCATTGGCTGGTAGCTCGATTCCTATTTTCAATTCAGGATCATTCGGATACACTATCGGCATCGATCCTGGCGCCCACGTACCAATGCCTATGTCGCCAGAGATACTCAATGCTGATCCACTTGTGTCGACGGCTATCTGACCGATTGTATCTGCCGTGATTACTGAATGGTGTATCAAAGATGGATCTGAAGGGACTAATTCTAAAGCTCTTATATATCGTGTTTGACCCAAATTTAAAGGAACTACTAATGTGTTGTAAGCATCGTCATAAACGGCATTACTCTTAAATAATGTCATTTGAATCACAGTATCCGGGACACCTTTAAGCTGATATATAGGATAGGTAGGTGCCGGAGGAAGTAAGGCCGGATTTCCTTCCAATGCCCCATCATAAATCCAATTCAATAACGCGGTTTTATCCGATTGAGTAATAGGTCTTTCATTAACAAAATGCATATACGAAGTATCCGCACCCCAAGGCGGCATTTCTCCATGCTGTAAGGCATGTACCATGCTTGTTGTCCATGGAGCGATCGAATTAAAGCTTAACATTGAAAAGGGAGCGCCGCCGCCTGAACGATGGCAGTTGGTGCAATTTTTATACAAAATAGGGGCAACGTCATTGAAGGTGCTAGTCTGCGCGTTACAAATACTTGCAACGGTTAGCAGCGTAAAAAAAAGACTTCGTTGTAATAGCATACAGCCAACTTTTAATTCACTTAATTAGAGGCAAAGAAGCTACGAAAGTTTAATGCTACAAATTCACCTCAAATAAAAAAGGCGGCCCAATAGGCCGCCTTTTTTATTCTATAGCTTCGCTGCGGGCTCTTATGCCGGCTGCATCCCCATGTTGCGTAAATGACGGAAATGTCCTTTGATGGCACTCATCGTCGTACGGTATTCATTGTACGGCAACTCAAATTCCGCCGCTGTCTTGCGAACGATCTCTGCGATTTTCGGGTAATGAATGTGATTAATAGTCGGGAACATGTGGTGCTCAACCTGGAAGTTTAACCCACCGGTGTACCACGTTACTAACCAATTTCTGGTGGCGAAATTCGCCGTAGTTTTCATCTGGTGCTCAATGTTAGTGACTGTCTGAGCCTCTTCCTCCGTTGGAAATTCAGCTTTGTCAACAACATGAGCCAATTGAAAGGTAATGGATAGAATAAATCCTGCGATCAAGTGCATGACTAGGTTTCCCCAAAGCACCAAATACCATGGAGCCCCTAACAACATGGGCAGTGCATAAAACACAGCAAAATGAAAGCCTTTACCAACGATTAATTTCGTCCATACCATCGCCAACGTCTGGTCCTTTGCTTTGAAAAGATCGCTTTTATTGTAGCTTACCACTTGCTTAAAATCCTTTTCTAACAACCATTTGTAAGTCATTAGCGTGTAAGCAAATGGTGCATAGATGTGTTGGAATTTATGCCTTGGTAAAAGCTGTTGACTCGGGTGGAAACGGAACATACCTCCCGTTTCTATATCATCATCATGACCGTCAACGTTTGTGTGCGTATGATGCTTCATGTTGTGTTGTACACGCCATGTGTACGAATTTCCCGCCAACATGTAAATAGAAGCTCCAATCTTGCGATTCCACCACTCACTACGTGTGACTGTATTATGCAATGCATCGTGCATAAGATTCATTCCCACTCCTGCCATGCCAAGACCTGCGATGGCCCATAATAGGGTGGTCATTCCAAAACCCCAACTCGCTGTTAAAAACAAGCCGAAAGGAACCAAATACATAGCAAGGTTTAAAAACGCTTTAATGTAATACCTGTAGTCTGCTAAGCTAGATTTATTCTCTTCTTTAAAGTAGGCTCGAACTCTCTTCCGCACTTCCTTTTGAAAATCACTAGAACTCTTAAATCTTAACATGAAATAATCGTTAATTAAGTTGATGAAATTAGTAAATAACGGGCCAAGTAAAGCAACATATGGTAACTTTGCATTTAAATAACGCAATCAACGATGTTGAAAAACATAAATCCCACAGAACTAAAGGCTTGGAAAAAGCTTCAGAAAAACTTCGACAACGATAAACGCACCTTAAAAACGCGTTTCTTCGAGGATCCAGACCGGTTCAATAAATACCACATCAAATGGGACGGTCTTTTATTCGACTTTTCTAAAAATCACATAGGTTCCGAAACCTTTAGTCTCTTTAAAGAACTATTGAACGAGGCAAATGTTCGTGAAGCTATTCAAATGCAACAGGGAGGCGCGAAAATTAACGTCACTGAAAACCGTGCGGTATTGCATACGGCATTAAGAAATATGTCGGGAGACCCTGTTCTTATGGACGGTGAAGATGTAATGCCCGGTATTCGCGATTCATGGGCAAAGTTGGCCGCCTTCTCAAATGAGATTCGCTCAGGAGCCTGGAAAGGTCATTCAGGAAAACGCATAACAGATGTGGTCAACATAGGTATAGGCGGCTCCGATTTAGGACCACGTATGGTAATTAATGCTCTTCGCCCGTTCGTTACAGATCAAATGGATTTCCATTTTGTAGCAAATGTTGATGGTGCAGATTTACATGAAGTATTGCGCAAAGTCAATGCGGAAACTACACTATTTATTGTAGCGTCAAAAACCTTTACCACACAGGAAACCATGAAAAATGCGAACAGCGCAAAGCAATGGTTTTTAAACAATGGAGGTTCGGTATCGTCTGTCGCAAAACACTTTGTTGCAGTGAGCACAAATGCTGAGGGCGTTGCAGGGTTCGGGATTGACACCAAAAACATGTTCGGATTCTGGGACTGGGTTGGAGGACGCTACAGCGTTTGGTCAGCTATCGGTCTACCGGTTATACTGGCTATTGGTTTTCAAGGTTTCCAGGAGTTTCTAAGTGGCGCTCATGCAATGGACAAGCACGTGGCTACTGAGGATTGGGACAAAAACATTCCCGCACAAATGGCCATGTTGGGCATATGGTATAGAAATTTTCATGGAGTCGCCAGTCACGCCATTCTTCCATACGATCAATACATGGATAGATTCGCTGCCTATTTCCAACAAGGTGATATGGAGAGTAACGGAAAATATGTGGGTCGAAACGGTAAGAAAGTAAACTACGCTACAGGACCTCTTATTTGGGGTGAACCAGGAACGAACGGCCAACACGCCTTTTACCAATTAATTCATCAAGGTACCGATCTGATCCCAGCCGACTTCATCGCATCGAAGAAGCCGCAACACAGCTTAAAAGATCACCATCCTATTCTTCTCGCAAATTTCATTGCTCAAACAGAGGCGTTAATGACTGGGAAAACCAGAACAGAGGTAGAGATAGAAATGCGCCAAGCTGGAATTAATGATAAAACGGTTGAAGAAATTGCGCCGTTCCGCGTATTTGAAGGAAACCGACCCACAAACAGTATTGTTGCCGACGAATTGAATCCCTACCACTTGGGCCAATTAATCGCAGCCTACGAGCATAAAATCTTCATACAAGGCTACATCTGGAACGTTTTCAGCTACGACCAGTGGGGCGTAGAACTTGGAAAAGTCTTAGCAAAAGCAGTATTAGGAGAGCTTACTGGAAGCGGTGTATCGCACGAACACGACAGCTCTACCAGCGCTTTGATCAATTATTTGAAATAAGTATGATTATAAGGAAGCTCTAAAGGAGTCCAGCAGCTTATTGAGCTGTTGGGCACTTTCTTCCTTTACGCCACTCGCCAGTTGATCAATAGTGTCTTGTTGCATCAATCGTTGCACCAAGGCTTGCCCTTTCTCCGTGAGAAAAACATGGAGTACGCGTCGATCGTCTCTATCGCGTTGTTTAAGGAGAAGCTCCATGGATTCTAATCGGTCTACCATACGGGATGCATCGCTCATCTTATCTAGCATGCGCTCACGTATCTCAGAAGTCGTAATACCTTCTTCACCCGAACCGTTTACAATGCGCAAAACATTGTATTGCTGCATAGTTACACCTTCATTCTTTAGAACAGTAGCAATCCTACTTTTCAGTTGGTTATAGGTGTAAATAAGGTTTACAATGAGCTTAGACTGTTCGCTACGAAAAGCCTTTTGCTTGATTTCTTGTTCGAGATTCATAGATGGTTAACGTAAAAACAAGGTTGATGTTCAAACATTGAATTTGCACAAAGAAAACCCGCTGTTTCGGGTTCGCTATTATACGGTCATGATATCCTTTTCTTTCTTCGTAAAGAGTGCATCACATTTCGTAATGTAATCGTCTGTCATTTTTTGAATGTCAGCTTCTAGGTCTTTTCGTAAATCTTCACTGAGACCGTCATTACCTAATTTCTTTAGCTCATCCATCGCAGATTTGCGCGCTGCACGCACACCCACTTTAGCATTCTCACTCTCGCCCTTAGCAAGCTTTGCAAGATCACGTCGACGCTCTTCCGTCAAAGGAGGTACACTTATGATAACGCTCTCGCCATTATTCATGGGGTTAAAGCCTAAACCCGCATTCATGATCGCCTTTTCTATTTCAGTGATCAACTGCTTCTCCCACGGCTGAATGCTAATGGTACGTGCATCGGGAGTATTCACATTACTAACTTGCGAGAGGGGGGTCGGTGCGCCGTAATATTCTACCATGACTCCTTCAAGCATGGAAGGATTTGCGCGACCTGCGCGAATCTTAACCATCGCCTTTTCTAGATGGCTGATGGCACGGTCCATATCATCTTTCGTCGCATCAAAAACAAAATCTATTTCGTCTTGCATCCTATTGAATTGATTTTATTAATTCTTAACTAAAGTGCCCACTCCAGGAGTACCTTCAATGACCTTCATCAAGTTCCCTGGTGTGTTCATATCAAATACAATAATGGGGAGTTCGTTCTCTTTGCTGAGTGTAAATGCAGTCATGTCCATTACATTCAAATCCTTATCATATACTTCTTTGAAGCTAAGCGTATCAAATTTAGTAGCTGTCGCATCTTTTTCTGGATCTGCACTATAAATACCGTCCACACGTGTTCCCTTTAAAATCACATCTGCTTGTATTTCAACAGCACGTAACGTTGCTCCAGTATCCGTTGTAAAATACGGATTACCGGTACCCGCAGAGAAAATGACCACACGGCCTTTTTCGAGATGACGAATGGCACGGCGACGGATAAACGGCTCTGCCACCTTATCCATCTCGACAGCACTTTGTAGTCTGGTTTTTACCCCTGCCGTTTCAAGAGCGCCTTGTAAAGCTAAACCATTGATAACTGTGGCCAGCATCCCCATGTGATCTGCCTGAACGCGATCCATGCCTTGAGATGCACCACTAATTCCACGGAAAATATTACCACCACCGATAACCACTCCTACTTGAACTCCTAATCTAGCTACTGCTTTTATTTCTTCAGCATACTCAGCAATCCTCTTTGGATCGATACCGAATTCTTTATCACCCATTAGGGCCTCTCCGCTTAATTTCAGGAGTACACGATTATATTTCATATCTGTAGGTTTGAAGACAAATATACCGCAACTATCATGGGCAATCCAACGAGTTAATTCTAGTTTTTAAACCGTTACCAACTTTTACGCTTGAAACAAAAAAAAACCGCGATGGCAGGCCATCGCGGTTTTTAAACGTTCATTAAGTATATGATTATAAGCTAACGCGCTTAAAATCTACTACTGCTAGACCGGCTTCAACGCTAGTCAAGTATTTAGATACACTCAGTTTACTGTCTTTGATAAAGTCTTGATCTACCAAAGTATTCTCTTTAAAGAATTTGTTCAGACGTCCTGCAGCAATTTTATCAAGCATTGCTTCAGGCTTACCTTCTTGACGTGCCAAATCTTTTCCTACTTCTAGCTCGCGATCAATAACCTCTTGCGGTACAGCGTCACGATTCAAAGCTACTGGATTCATTGCCGCGGCTTGCATTGCAACGTCACGACCGGCTTCTGCAGCTTCGGCAGTTAAGCCTACTAAAGTACCAATCTTGTTGCCCATATGAATGTACGAAGCTACGTAAGGGGCGCTAACCGTTGCCATTTCAGCAACTTCAATCTTCTCACCAATCACACCAGTCTGCTCTTGCAATTTAGCTGCAACAGTCAAACCACCTTCAAATTCAACAGCCCCGAGCTCTTCAGCCGTCGCTACGCCAGAGGCTAATGCGATATCAGCAATCTTATTTGCCAATGCAACGAAGTCTTCGTTTTTAGCAACAAAATCCGTTTCACAAGATAGTTTTATAACTGCACCCTTGTCAGCACCGTTCGTCTTTGCGATAACAGCACCTTCGGTTGCATCACGATCAGCACGCTTTGCAGCTACTTTCTGACCTTTCTTTCTTAGGATGTCAACTGCAGCTTCGAAATCGCCTTCGGCTTCAACCAAAGCTTTTTTACAGTCCATCATACCAGCTCCAGTTTGCTTTCTGAGTTTGTTTACTTCAGCAGCGGTAATCTTTGCCATGATA
>NYXD01000133.1 GCA_002685435.1 Cryomorphaceae bacterium
CAGTGCACTACTACTACATGCGTGATTTCTACGCTGCCGGTAATGGAAGTCCAGTTGTACTACGTTATGTAGATTGGACTTTAACTGTACCACTTATGTGTGTTGAGTTCTATTTGATCACCAAGAAAGCTGGTGGTACGAAGTCAATTTTGTACAAATTGATCTTAGCTTCAGTTGCAATGTTAGTTACCGGTTACATCGGTGAGGCATTCTATGCTGACCAAGCTGTTTCATGGGTTTGGGGTGCTATTTCTGGTGCTGCTTACTTCTACATCGTATGGATGGTATGGAAAGGAGACGTTGCTAAATTGGCAAACAACGCCGGTGGTGCAGTAGCGAAAGCGAACGGTGCTCTAGCGAAATTTGTAATCATCGGTTGGGGTATCTACCCTATCGGTTACATCCTAGGTACTGCTGGAGGTTTCTTCGGTATGGATCTTGGTATCGCAGCAAACGAAGAAGTACTAAACTTGTGCTACAACCTTGCTGATGCAATTAACAAAATTGGATTTGGTCTTGTTATCTATTCTCTAGCGATCAGCTCAGAGACAGAAGCGGCTTAATCATACGTTTCAGAGTGTTAGTGAGCCCCACGATTTTCATCGTGGGGCTTTCTTTTTTTAAAAAATGCAAACCGAGACAACCGTGGATGCGCTTCCGTTGTCTTTAACATATAGAGTGTTATTTTTAGACAATGAAACTTAAACTCCTTTACCTACTTCTATTCTTTGCGCCTTACACTCAGGGTCAGATCACAGGCATTCATTCCTACGCTATCGATCTTACACAAGTGGAAGAGGATCGCGTTAAAGTAACTGTTGATGCCTCATTAGTTCAATGGTCCAATTCTGAACAAAACATTTATAATTTTCATTTTCCAACTACTATTCCAGGCACCTATGCAACGCTTGACTATGGCAGATTTATACAGCGTTTCCAAGCCTATGGAACTAATGGAGAAGAGCTCAAAGTAAAAAACAAGGGCAATACTTTTAGGATTTACGGTAGACCGGAACGTCTTGAATACTGGGCGGATGATACCTTTGACGCACGAATTCGCAAGAACAAGGTTTTTGAACCGGCCGGTACTAACAATCAAGAGCGTGCAAATTTTCTTCTCAACGCAGCCGGATACTTTGGTTTCTTTGAAGGACAGGAGGAACTGCCCGTATCTCTAGAAATCACTAAAAGTCCCAGTCTATATGGCCTAAGCGCCATGGATAGTTACAGTTACGGCAATACTCAGAATTTTTATGCGCGCAATTACCATCACTTCTTAGATTGTCCAGTTATGGTTAGTAAACCAGATACCACCTCTTTCAAGTTGGGCGATGCTAAAGTAACCATAGGAGTATTTACAGAAAATGGACGAGAGCTGTCTCAAGATATTTATAAGCAAGTAGAAACGAGTATGAAGGCTATTGAAGCCTTCTTAGAAGGGGATCTGCCCGTCGAGAATTATGCCTTCATCTTTTATATCAAAGATCATACAGAGTTCGAAAGTCTATTCAGCGGAAAGGAAATAAAAATAGGTACCCTCTTTAAAGCCATTCGCAAACTGGCGGGCAAAGGTTTTGGAGCACTCGAACACGGCAATAGCTCAGTCTATTATTTACCTGATTTCGGCGGAACAACAGTCCTTGACGGAATGGCAGATGTTTGTATCCACGAATTCTTTCACATACTCACTCCGCTTGGACTGCACAGTGAAGAAATCGGAGATTTCAACTATATCGAACCGGAAATGAGTCAACATTTATGGCTCTATGAAGGGATCACAGAATATTTCGCTGGCATTAGCCAACTCAAAGGGGGCGTCATAGACGAAGAATCCTATGTACAGAGCTTACTTCGAGGAAAAATCCGTTCAGCGGATCGATACCCTACTAAAAAAATGTCATTCACTGAGATGAGTGAAAATGTATTAAAGAGGCCGTATAAAAAACAGTACGCCCAGGTATATCAACGTGGAGCACTAATGGGCGCCTTGCTTGATATTCGAATTATGGAATTAACGCAGGGGCAGAAAGACCTACATGATATAATACTTACATTGAGAGAAACCTACGGCCCAGAAAACAGCTTTAAAGACGAAACCATTATCAGTGAATTTGTTGCTTTAGTTCACCCAGAGCTTCAACAATTCTTTGACGATTACGTCACTGGACGCGAGGCGCTTCCTACTCAAGCGTATCTGAAAAAGGTCGGCATTGATTACAATCGTCGATATGAAGGTGCCGTTGTCATGGATCCCCTTCGCGACAATGGATATAAAACAAGAAGGATTCGTTCTGCAGACTACATTGAGGTTAAGAAAGTTTCAAAAGAAAACCCCTACCAGCTTCAAGAAGGCGACCGTATCATACGTTACGGTGCGGAACTTGAAGATAAATATGGTGGGCTCGAAGAAGGGACAGCGATGACCTTTAAAGTAACTCGTGGGGATTTATCTTTCACCATTCCCTATACAATCAAGTATAGGGCCGGTTCTAAGAAGTATTTTATACGCTTCCAAAGAAACCCAACGGCTGAACAATTAGCCTTAAGAAAGTATTGGTTTAAGAATTAATCCAAAAGCAAAACCAGCGTTTTGTGAAACGCTGGTTTTGTTTGATGCTTAAAACATTCTCATTCCTTTATAACCAACTCAATCTTAGTTACTGCAGGTTGTGGTCCACCGCAATGTCGGGGAGGGTTTAATGTGCTATTATTAGCTGCTCTGTGAATCTATTCGATGCTGAAGCGGCAGTTACATGATAAATACCATTAGGCAACGATTGAATATCTAGACCAATCTTTGACCCGTCATACATACGTTTTTCGCGAGTCCAAAGCTTGCCCGTAGTATCGTAAATGTATATGTCAAGAGGTGTTCCCGAAAGCCAAGCACCATCGATGAACAGTTCGTCGTTCGCTGGATTAGGATACAACATGATTGGTCGCGATGCATCTTGCTCTGAAAGTCCAATTCCCTGAATAAATTCAAACCAATTCAAATTAAACTCCGAACCCACATCAAGTCGAAGCTTATAATCGCCTTGAGCCAGTATCCCTCCGGACTGATTGGTTGTCTGCCATGTTTGCCAACCTCCCGTTGCGCTGAGCGAAATAGAGGGGAAACTTGTTACGTAATTGCCTAAAGTATCCGTGAAAATGAACTGCATATTTACTCCCGATTGTGAAGAATGCCTGTAATCCACACTGTATGTAGCGCTGTTCAAAACTTTGACATCGTAAATAAGGTAATCACCAGCTCCCAAATAACCGATGTTTTGACCTCCGCCAATATCCGTAGTATTCTCTAAAGAGATGCCGTCCATACTCGAATACGCTTCTGCCTCAATTTTACCCGGTATGACATGTACCGTAGGCAAGGTATTTTCAACCAACTCTTGACTAAACGACTGAACGTTAGTTCCATCCTTTGCTTTTAGCGTCGTTCCAGCATAGGATATTTTTATTTCATCTAAGAAAGTAAGCGCCTGCCCAACTTCAATAAGCACATTACGCGAATTCGATAAACTTTTAGTTATCGAGGTCACTGTTGCCGGCACTCCATTTACTGTTACGTAATAAGATGCAGCAAGACCAAGATTGGCAGTATCAAGAGGTTTATTAGTTTGTACCTCTATCGTGGTATTATTGTAGGTTACCGCATGTACATAATCGGCAGTGATCGTAGTCGTTGCACCGGTGGCTACGAACTCAAAACTAGTGACATTAAACCCGCCTGAATTCGCTACAAAACGGATCTTCTTATCCGTAGAAGAAAGAACAACATTAGGAATAGTCTTGGTAGACATAACGGTCCAACTACCTGTGTTCGTAGCGTAATAGTTCGGTGTTAAACGCACACCATCCGCTTCGAAATAAAAATTCCCTCCTGTAGAACCGCTGCAACCTTGTCTAACTTTAATAGTGTAGACACTGTCTTGGGGGATATTGACGCTGTAGCTCATCCAGTCTTCCGTATCTACAAACCCTACCATGTAGCCATTGCTATTAACGGCATCAGTGAATTTCTCAATATCTACACCGTCATTTCTATACGTCCATCCGGAATTCCAAGATGGCGGGGGGTTAAGTTGATACGACTCTGTATCGAAATACGCCTCTCCTAATGGACCCATATCGTATTCTGAGGCGTGCACTACGCCTGGTAAATCATGTGTTTTCCAAGGGAGGGACGTTGGATCCTGAACTTGACGGAACATCGCGTCAATAACTCCTCGATTATACGTACAATTCTGAGCTTTCAAATCCGTTGTCAACTGCATCAGCGTTGCTGTCGCAGCAGCTACAGATGGCGCCGAACCATTACCGCTCCAGTAATCCAATAAATCTTGATAGCCCGCAGACTTTGTTATACTAAGTGGAGCGTTGATTGTTTCTATCTTTTTTAAAGGCCACCACGCCCATCCTACACCTTCTGCCTCAAATAAACTAATGAGCCCTGTATACCATGCGTTTGAATTTTCGCCAGACTCACCAAACCAGATGGGTACGTTATAAGTGTCTCTTAAATCTAATCCGTACTGAATGTCAGCAACACTATTAACGGGAGACCAATATTTGTGTGGAGAATACACCATATTATTATCCCAAGGGGGTGTTAAACCCGTAAACGTATTTGCAAACCAATTCCCCTCTATAAAAATCACATGATTCGTATCCACCGAACGGATACTGTCAGTGATATCCTCATACATTGATCTCAGTAGGGTTCCACCAGGTAAATTCCAGTTGGGCTCGTTAATCAAATCATATCCGGCAATGGTTGTATCAGTGGCGTATCGCTCGGCTAGTTTGCGCCATAGTGAAGAAGTCTTGTTTCTGTTATGAACACTCTCCCACAGTGATGGCTTTGAAGGATCGTAATCACTAATACCTTCATCATATCCTTGTCCTCCTGGTGCGGCATGTAAATCGAGTATAACATACATATTGTTTACTCGGCACCATTTAACAACGGAGTCAAGCAGGTAAAAACCTTTGGTCAACCATGTATTTTGTCCTAAGATAGGTTCGTCCTCAATCGGTAAAGTGAACAGATTGTAATGCATCGGAACACGGACGGTGTTAAAACCCCAAGCAGCCATAGAATCTACATCGGCCTTATTAAAGTGGTTTTCTAACCATGCATCATAAAAAGCATCTGTTGCCGTAACACCAATAAGATCTTCGATGGTGTCTCTAATTTTGTGCTGCGGACTTGCAAACGAAGCCGTTTGCAACATGTAACCTTCTTGAACCATCCAACCACCGACACCCATCGACCTAATCAGTAGGGTATCTCCATTACCATCCAAGATAACCTTACCAGCAGTCTGAACGTATTGCCCTTTAAGTGGCGTTAATACACTTATGAAGCAAAACACCAAAAGCCTAATCAATAGATTCTTTTTCATTTCATTTAATGATTTAAACCGGTAACAAGTTCCATTAAAATCTCAATAATTACCGGCGAGACCGGAAGACAATAACTGGACACGGCTAAAGACCCTGAATATATTCGTCTAGAGCATCTTCTTTATCAAGCGCTATTTTCTTTTTTAATCGATATTTCGCTTTTTCGATAGCAGCCGGGCTCACATTTAAAACCGTAGCAATCTCTTTATTACTCATTTTCTGACGTATCAAATAACAGAGTCGAACCTCCCCTTTAGTGAGCTTCGGGAATTGCTTTATTAAA
>NYXD01000134.1 GCA_002685435.1 Cryomorphaceae bacterium
GCCAACAAACGTTCGCAAAGCGTAGATATTAAAGCCTACGCGCAACAACTCGAGGGTGTTTTTCGTAAATACCCCGCTCGAAAATTCAACTACAAACAACTGGCAGGCCAACTAGGCTATAAGCCTCAGATGGTAAAGGCCAAAATAGAAATGGCGCTCTCTGACCTAGAGCGTAAGGGCACCATTATCATGGTGGACAGATTCAAATACAAACTGAAATACACTGCAGTCTTCACCGAAGGGGTTGTTGACATGGCTTCAAACGGCAATGCGTATGTGGTTAGTCCGGATACGGAATCGGACATTATGGTACGGTCGCCGAACCTTATGCATGCCCTGCACGGGGACCGTGTAAAGGTGAGTTTGTTTGCGCGGCGCGGAGGTAAAAAGCTCGAAGGTGAGATCGTAGAAATCGTCGAGCGCAAACAGACCGATTTTGTAGGCACGATTGAGATTGGTAAGAGTTACGGGTTCTTAGTGCCTTCTAGTAGAAAAATGTTGATAGACATTTACATTCCTAAAGACAAGCTTGGGGGTGCTGAGCACGGTCAAAAGGCCATTGCTCGTATTACGGATTGGCCAGCAAAGGCAAGCTCACCCTTTGGTGAGATTATCGAAGTGCTCGGTAACGCTGGAGAACACAACACAGAGATTCACGCAGTACTGGCAGAATTTGGTTTGCCAAACCAATTCCCAGAAGAGGTAGAACGCGCTGCAGACGAATTGGACACCGCGATTAAAGAAGACGAGATTGCGAAAAACCGCCGCGACTTCCGCAAGGTTCCGACGTTTACCATTGATCCGGCGGACGCGAAGGATTTTGACGATGCTTTGTCTTTACAGCGACTTGAAAACGGCCGTTGGGAAGTAGGTGTGCACATTGCGGATGTGAGTCATTATGTGGAGCCAGACTCCATCTTAGAAGACGAGGCCGTTGCGCGCGCCACAAGTGTTTATTTGGTGGACCGCGTTGTTCCGATGCTTCCGGAAGTGCTCTCAAACGGCGCGTGTTCACTGCGGCCAAACGAAGACAAATACACTTTTTCGGCCGTGTTTGAAATGGACGAAGACGCGAAGATTCACAACCAGTGGTTTGGCCGCACGGCCATCCACAGTGACCGAAGATTTGCATATGAAGAGGCGCAACAGATTATAGAAGATGCCCATCCGCAAGGAAAAGACGCAGATTTCTATGAAGAGGTTCGAACCTTAGATAAAATGGCGAAGATTATGCGTGAAGCGCGCATGGCTAAGGGTGCATTGAGTTTTGATAAGAAAGAAGTGAAATTCAAATTGGACGAAGACAATGCCCCAACAGGCGTTTACTTTAAGGTCGGTAAGGACGCCAATCATTTGATAGAAGAATTTATGTTGCTAGCGAACCGCTCTGTCGCAACCTTTATTGGTCAAGCGAAAAGTGGTCAGCCGTCCGGACAGACATTTGTTTACCGTATTCACGACGATCCAGACCCGCAGAAACTGCAGGATTTAAGTGTTTTCGTGAAGCAGTTTGGCCACGAAGTCAGGATGACCAACAAATCGGCCATTACTCGAAGCTTAAATAAAATGTTGACGGAAGTGAAAAATACGCCGGCAGCAAACATGATTGAGACCCTCACCATACGAACGATGAGTAAAGCGAAGTATACTACTCAGAATATTGGGCATTACGGACTAGCCTTTGAGTACTATTCGCACTTTACCTCGCCCATTCGTCGCTATCCTGATGTAATGGTACACCGCTTGTTGCAGCATTACCTCGATGGAGGAAAGAGCCCAGATTATACGCAGTATGAAGCACTCTGTGAGCACAGTTCGGAACGCGAGAAGGCGGCTTCGGACGCTGAACGCGCAAGCATTAAATACATGCAAGCGGTTTTCTTAGAAAAACATGTCGGGGAGAGTTTCATGGGTGTGATTTCTGGCGTGACCGAATGGGGCGTTTATGTGGAGTTGACAGACAACTATTGTGAAGGAATGATCCGTATTAGCGCATTCCGCGACGACTACTACACTTTCGATAGTAAGAACTTCTGTATTGAAGGTGAAAGAACGGGTCGAATATTTCAATTGGGCGACCCTATGAAAATCACTGTAAAAAATGTAGATTTAGAGAGGAAACAAATTGATTTTGAGCCATGTGTCTCAGAAGACTAACTTTGAAACCACAACGAAACATACGACCATGTCTACCGCAAACCGCTCAAAGCCACTAGAAACAGCAGCCATCATTATTGGCGTGCTTGCCATTGCCGCCTCCGCATATTTTATTTTTATGACTGAAGGCAGTGCCTATCGACTGACGAATTGGATCATTTCGTTAGCGTTCCTAGTTTTCGTAGCATATAACTTTATCAATGTACGCAGTTTAAAAGGCGAGGTAGGAGCATTGAGCGATCGCAACGCTGAGGTTACTCAGGAGCTCCAGGGTACGAAGCAATCACTTGTGGAAGCGCAAGCGGACTTGCAAACAGTAAAGTCAGATTTAATCAGTGCCGAAGAAGAGGCTGCGGCGCGTGAGAAAGAAGTGGCGCGTCTGCGTAAGAAATTAGAATCTGACGAGGGTTAAAAAACCTATTTCTTCCCGAAAAAAGCTTTTAGCTTTTCGAGATCGGCATCTGTGGAGTCGCGTGGTTTCTGCGCTTCTTTTGTTGCAGGTGATGCCACCTTTTTGAGCGGCTGCTCCAGTTGCGCTCGCTGCTGAGGAGTTAAGTCATCGGGTTTCTTTTTCCCGGTCATCTTTTTAGCAGGGATGGTCTTCAGCGGTTTAGAATCCGCAACTTCATTGAGTTTTTCTTTTGGCGATTTTTCAGGGGTTTTTGCCTTGTTTTTGATGTTTTTTGGCTGTTTTTGAGCCGTTTTTGATGTTTTTTGGCTGGTTTTTCCTGATTTCTTCGCTTTTTTCTTTTCTGCCGCAGCCTCTTGTTTCGATTTTGGACCAGAGGATGTGACCGCCTTTTGAACCTCAGCTTCTTTAACACCGCCGCGAGCTTTTCCCTTCGGTGTACCTTGATCTCCATGCAGGCTCTCAGCGGGTATAAATTTATCGCGCGTTGCCCAGGTTGTTAGGGCACCGATGGCTAAAAGGAATTGGTCCTTTTTAATTTCAATGATTTCGCCCGGTTGACGCGAACCGATGAGCTTTACCCGATCGCCTATTTTGACAGGCGCAGAAGTCAGCTTTTTAATTTTTCTTTCTCGCTGTTTTTCGTACTGTGTTTTTTTGACGGTACGCTCGTTTTGAGTCTGATTAGCGCGTTCTCCAGCATACACTTTAAAGCGTCCTACTACCTCATCTTTCCCTTTTTTGCTTCGTTGTTCAGCATATTCATTGACAAGTCCTTGGAATTTTTTACCCCAAGTAATCATGGCGTTTTGTTGCTCGTTCATTGCGCTTTGACGGCGTACTTTATCTTCTAATTGAGCAATCTTCCGGTCTTGTTTTTCCTTGAGTAATTCTAATTCCTCGAGGCGAGAACTTAGTTGTACCCGTTGATGGGCCAATTGGTTTTTCTCCTTTTGAATCCCCACGAGTAAGCGGTCCATTGCGACGGTGCTCTCGTTGAGCACACTACGGGCTTCCTCAATCAGTCGCTTATCCACACCTACCTGTTGTGCTACTTCGTAGGTATACGATGAGCCAGGCACACCTTGATTTAGCTTGAATTCAGGCGTTAGGTCCTTGGAATTGAACTGCATTGATCCATTCTCTACCCGAGGCAGGTCACTAGCCAACGCTTTGATACTGTTGTAGTGGGTAGTCATTACCCCATAGGTTTTGCTTTCATTCAATGCGCGCAGGAACACTTGCGCCATGGACGAACCCAGGTCCGGATCAGAGCCAGAGCCAAACTCATCAATAAGCACCAATGTTTTTCCGTAAGCAGCATCGAGAAAATACTTCATCTTGTTCAACTTAGAGCTGTACGTAGAGAGTTCATTTTCTATACTTTGCGCGTCACCAATGTCAGCCATTATGCCGTTGAACCAGCCCATCGTAGTATCGGGATGAACGGTTACAAGCAAGCCACTCTGAAGCATTAATTGTAGGAGTCCAACCGTTTTAAGCGTGATGGATTTCCCCCCGGCATTAGGTCCGGAAATTACAAGGATGCGTGTTTTTGCATCGAGCCGGATATCCAGTGGTACAACCGGCTTCTTCTTCACTTTGTGAAAGTCGCGAAGAACAGGGTTAATCGCTTTGATTAGTTCGATATGAGGTTTATCAACCAATTGAGGCAAGCACGCTTCCTCATCTAATGCATAGAGCGCTTTCGCATTCACGAAGTCAATCTGATAAAGCGCCGTGGAGAAGTCTCGAAGTACTTCACGGTAACCAGCTACAAATGCAGTAAGTAAGCGAAGAATGCGTGTTACCTCTCTCTTTTCTTCTTCCTCTAAAAGTGTGATTTCGTTATTGATTTCAAGCGTTTCCGATGGTTCGACAAAAAAGATACTTGCCTTTGCGGAAGAGCCGTGAAACACCCCGTTTACCTGCCCTTTAAAAGCACCTTCTATGGCTAAAACTCGTTTGTTATCGTGAACACCTTCCTGCGTATCCGCTAAAACGCCAGCGCCTTGGTATTTTTTAACGGCGCGGTAAAAGATACGGTCGGCAGCAGCACGTTTTTTCGTGAGCGTGGCACGAATTTTACCCAATTCAGATGAAGCCGACGTCTTTACAACTCCTCTGCGGTCGAGTACACGATCAATCTCGTCTGGGACGGCCTTGTTTGGGGCGAGGTGAGCGAACTTATCCTGAATGGACGGCGTGCGCACGGCGTGTTGCTTAAAGAAGTAGTGTACCCGATTAAAGCTCTCAATCATGCTTTTGATGACCAGAAAGTCTTCTCCTTCAAGCGTCGCGCCTTGAATTTTTAAGCGTAATAGAAACGGCTTTATATCTTCTGCGGCTAGCGCTGGAACTGCAAAATCACTTTGATACAGCCCTAAGATTTCATGAACCTCTTGTAGATCTCCCGTAGTAATGACAAAATCACTGCTGGGCTTAAGGCTTTGGATTCGCTCGCGGGCACGTTCCGTTACAGCACGTTTTGAGACAGCCTGCTTGACTAAATCAAACTCTATACTTTCAAATAAATCTTCTGGATACGTTTTCAAAACTTACGGTCGACCGATATTATCCGCGGTACACGCCATCTTCGGAGGTAACACTTTCCGTGCCCGCATGTTTACGCAACCCTCCGGCAATTATAAAGGCAAGTGCGGAAAGCGCGGTAGTTATGAATACATCGATGGCCGTCCAAAGCACACCCACAGGTACGTCGAAAAGATCATTTTGTACATCCCCCCAGAGCCAAAGCGCAAGCAATACGATCGATCCAGTAAAAGGTTTTCTGCGCGTTTGCGTGGACCACGAAGGTATTTTAATGACTTTGGTGTAAAAGAATACAGCAAGTGCAGCACCCATTCCATGAGCGATAAGCATACTGTATACTGCAAACGGATTGTTGGCCATGTAGTTTTCCATTATGTTGGAGCGGCCTGCCCAATCTGCAGCCTGTAAATCTACCATAGGCAAGGGGTCTAAAAACAGACCGAAGAAAAGATGCAGCCCTGAGGTAACCATAATAGCAATGAGCAAGCCCACTAGGGTTAGGCCAATGGAACGTAGTGCAAAAAGGAATTTTTTCATGGCGCGTATGGGTATTATTTGAACCAGCTTTCAACCGTGTCGAGCTGAAGCGCAGCTACGTCTAATTTGTTTTTTTTCCGATAACCGTTCAGCTTTTGGTGAAGCGCAGCGGGTTTATTACCTAGCAAGGCTTCTACGGTATGGTAGCCGGCTTGAGCAATATGTACAGCCCATTCTGCTGGCACACCTACCGCCTCGAAGTCTTGGGGACTAGCGACCGTATCAAATTTCTCAGGACGCATCTGCGGAAACAAGAGCACTTCTTGAATGCTGTCTTGGTTGGTGAGCATCATAGTGAGGCGGTCGATACCGATTCCCAAACCGGAGGTAGGCGGCATACCGTATTCGAGGGCGCGAACGAAGTCTTGGTCGATGAACATCGCTTCGTCGTCTCCCTTTTCTGATAATTTCAATTGGTCTTCGAAACGCTCTAACTGATCAATAGGATCGTTGAGTTCTGAATACGCGTTAGCGACCTCTTTGCCGTTTACCATCAGCTCAAAACGCTCCGTGAGTTCTGGGTTGTCGCGGTGTTTCTTACACAGTGGCGACATCTCCACAGGGTAGTCGGTGATGTAAGTCGGCTGGATATAGTGCTTTTCACACTTCTCACCGAAGATCTCGTCGATAAGCTTGCCTTTACCCATGGTTTCGTCCACTTCTAGACCTATGGATTTCGCCGCTTCGCGTACTTCGTCTTCCGTCTTCCCGCTTAAATCGAGGCCGGTGTGCTCCTTAATAGCCTCTAGGATAGGCACTCGAGCGTACGGTGCTTTGAAGCTAACGGTATTCTCGCCGATAGTCGCATCTGTGGTACCGTTTACGGCCATGGCGACTTCTTCGAGCATGTTTTCTACGAAGCGCATCATCCAGTGGTAGTCCTTGTAAGCCACATAGATCTCCATAACAGTGAACTCTGGGTTGTGGGTTTTGTCCATTCCTTCGTTGCGGAAGTCTTTGGCAAATTCATACACCCCTTCAAAACCACCTACGATGAGGCGCTTGAGGTAGAGTTCGTTGGCAATACGTAAATACAAGGGCGTATCCAAAGCATTGTGGTGCGTGATGAATGGTCGAGCGGCGGCGCCACCAGGTATGGGCTGTAAAATCGGTGTTTCAACCTCCATGTAGCCTGCATCGTCGAAAATGCGGCGCATAGTACTGATCACGCGATTGCGTTTGCGGAAAATTTCCTTTACCTCTGGGTTTACGACGAGATCCACATAACGTTGGCGGTAGCGAATTTCAGGGTCCGTTAATTGGTCGTAAATCTTACCGTCGGCATCTTTTTTTACCACGGGAAGCGGACGAAGGGATTTAGAAAGCACCACCAATTCCTTCACATGCAGACTCATTTCGCCTGTTTGTGTGGTAAACATGTGTCCTTCTACACCGATAAAATCGCCAATATCTAGGAGTTTTTTGAATACATCATTGTACATCGTTTTGTCCTCATCTGGACAAATTTCGTCGCGATTCACGTAGATCTGTAGCTCGCCAGTGGCATCGGCAAGTACGGCAAACGAAGCCTTTCCCATGATGCGTTTTGTCATCAGGCGTCCTGCGATGCGTACGTGCTCAAAGCCCTCTGCGCCTTCTGTATAGCTGGAAGCGAGGTCGTTAGCATGGTGGGTAACGGTGTACTCTGCAGCGGGATAAGGGTCGATACCTAGACCTCTTAATTTTTCCAATGCGGTACGTCGGAGCTGCTCCTGTTCTGATAATAATCTTGCCATGATGCAATGCGTATATTA
>NYXD01000135.1 GCA_002685435.1 Cryomorphaceae bacterium
CGATATTGGTGAAAAGCGGTTTTTCTTGAACAATCCCTTGTGAAGGTTGACTTACATTGATATAGGTAGCGTAGTCATCAGCTGCAGCCCATAACTCGAAATCTATACTCTTAAAAACGCGTACGGTATCAGTAGTCTTACCTATGTTATTTCTCAAGAATTGATAATAAGTGGCATAACTGAGTTCTGTGACATAATTACCAGATCCTGTAAGATTCGATCCAGTCCTTGTTGGCAACGCATAGGTCACCGTCTTCACTGCACTATCCTTGGGATTACGAACAGGCGCTTCCTTGTATTTAAAATGAATGTAACCTTGGTACAAGCGGGCATTTCTAGCCGCATCCCATCCAAACTTCGCATCTTGAATCCCAAAAGTCAGTTTTTGAAAACCTTTAGGTCTTGTAATCTCTACAGGACCTACCACAGGTGAGACCGCTTCAAAATTATTATTACCTGGGATGAAGCCGCGTAGTCGATATTCAAAATTGTGATCAATAGGCGCATCGGTCCAATACAATCTATAATTATCAGTTGTGAAAGTTCCTGATGCCAGGATATTGGTGTCTTTTCTATAAAACTCGTAGGTGTTCAATACATTTCCCTGATCATTGAGCTGCGCCAAATACAAAGAGGCTGTATCAAAATAAAGGCTATCGCTGTGCGTTGCACCTGCGAGCAACCCATCCGTTCCTAAATACGTTCGATGTAATCGCACCCATTGCGTATCCTGATCTTTATCAAGAAGGCCATAGACGACATTCTCAACGTCATAATCGGCATTGATTTCTAGGGAATTGTCGCACGAAAACAGTACGATAAAGGCAAAAAAGAATAGAAATAGGTTTTTCATGGGCTTCAAAAATACAACCTATGGCTTAGGATGCTTTTCTTTGTGCTGATTTAATTCACAAAAACCGTGCACTATGTCATTGGCGAAAAAAGAATTTAAAAAGGTTACTACACACAGCCTCCAACAAATGAAGGATCAGGGAGAGAAAATCTCCATGCTAACTGCTTACGATTATACCATGGCAAAAATGGTCGATGCCGCAGGAGTAGATTGCATACTTGTAGGAGACAGTGCTTCGAATGTGATGGCCGGTCACGAAACGACACTTCCCATTACATTGGATCAAATGATTTATCATGCCAGTTCTGTTATTCGCGCTGTTGACCGAGCATTAGTGGTAGTTGACCTTCCTTTTGGCACGTATCAAGGTGATTCAAAACAAGCTCTTAATTCTGCCATTCGTGTCATGAAAGAGAGTGGCGGACACGCTGTGAAATTAGAAGGCGGTATAGAAATCATTGAAGGCATTAAAAGAATACTTACGGCAGGTATTCCTGTTATGGGCCATTTAGGCCTCACACCGCAGAGCATTTATAAATTTGGCACGTACAGCGTGCGCGCGAAAGAAGAAGAGGAAGCTCAGAAACTCATTGAAGACGCAAAAGCGTTGGAAGAAGCAGGCTGTTTTGGTATTGTCTTAGAAAAAGTTCCTGCAGAATTAGCAAAAGAAGTATCGGAAGCTCTTACTATTCCAGTCATTGGTATAGGAGCCGGTGGGGGTGTGGATGGCCAAGTTTTAGTTTTCCACGATCTCGTTGGTATGACACACCAATTTCACCCAAGATTTTTACGTCGCTACCTTAATTTATACGAAGAAATTACAGGCGCTATTGGTCAGTATGTACAAGATGTTAAGGATGAAGACTTCCCTAACGAAGGTGAAAGCTATACCAGTTAAATATGGGCAGTCGGCTACCCGATATCATTTATGAAGACAATCATCTTATCGCTGTAAACAAGCGTGCCGGTGATTTAGTCCAGGGCGACAAAACCGGAGACGTTCCTTTACCCGAACTACTAAAATCCTACATTAAAGATAAGTTTAACAAGCCCGGCGCCGTATTTCTTGGTGTCATTCATCGGTTAGATCGGCCGACAACTGGAGTTGTATTATTTGCGCGCACATCAAAAGGACTTGAGCGAATGAATGCAGCGTTTAAGAACCGTGAAACGCAAAAGAACTACTGGGCTCTGGTGGAGGGGCAGTTAAATGAAGAGGGCAAATTGATCCATTACCTCTTGAAAAACCCGAAGAATAATAAAAGCACGGCCTTCCTTCGTCCAGAAAAGGACGCAAAAGAGGCTAAACTTTCCTACTCTATTTTAAAAAAGGGGGACCGCTACACGCTTATAGAAGTGCACCTCGAGACTGGAAGGCATCACCAAATTCGCGCCCAGTTTGCAGCCATTGGCCATCCGCTTAAAGGCGATGTAAAGTATGGAGCTCGAAGAGCCGAAAGAGATAAGAGTATATGCCTGCATGCGAAGAGTCTTCGATTCCTGCACCCAACCACAAAAGAATCTGTGGTTATAGAAGCACCAGTACCTTCAAGCTTCGCGCCTTTCTTGCCCTAAGTGATTTTTCAGACTGAAACCTTCGTATTTAGTTTTGATCTTACGAATTGGGATCTACGTCAAAAACAACCTTTACCCGATTAAAATCTGGCGTTAACAACACCTCTTGATGCGATTTTTTTATGCGCTCACGCACTTTGGTACCAATACTCCCTTTGTCAACCTTCACAATGATTTGCATTTGATACAAATTTTTCAAGCGTGCAATGGGCGCAAACTCCGGCCCTAAGAACCTGTCGCCTATTTTACTGTGGAGTGAACGCGCAAATTCACCCGCCGCTCGTTGTAACAGTTTTTGATCTCTATGCTTGAGCGTTATAGTGATCAGTCGTACAAATGGAGGATACTGATATTCTTGCCGCACAGAAAGTTCTTTGGCTTGCATCCCTGTAAAATCGTGGTTCAATGCTAGTTGTATAATCGAGTGACGAGGCTTCATGGCTTGGATAACTACTTTACCTTTCGAAGTACGTCGTCCTGTGCGTCCCGCGACTTGTTCAATCAATTGGAATGCGCGCTCATTGGCTCTAAAATCAGGATAGCTTAATAGATTGTCCGCACTCATGATACCGACCAGTCCTACTCTATCGAAATCGAGTCCTTTGGTCACCATCTGTGTCCCGACTAAAATATCCACTTCACCGTTTTCAACAGACCGAATAAGGTCACCAAAAGCATGCTTTCCACGAGTAGTGTCTAAATCCATTCGCTTTACAGCCGCATTTGGAAAAAGTGAAGCAGCTTCCTCGGCAATCTGCTCTGTCCCAAAGCCCTTATGCAAAACACTCTCACCACCACACGAACTGCATTTCATCACTGGTGGCACAGTATAACCACAATAATGACATTTGAGTTTTTGCGGCCCTTTGTGGTAGGTAAGTGAAATATCACAACGCGTACAGCCTTCGATATGCCCGCAGGTCTGGCATTGCTGAAATGTGCTAAAGCCCCTGCGGTTTTGAAAGAGTATAATACTCTCTCCCTTGCTCAATGTATGGCGCATGGCATCGACCAATTCAATAGAAAAATTACCCTGAACTTCACGCCGTTGCTTCGCTCCAAGCATATCTACCACTTCTAGTTCCGGCAATGGGGCCGTGTGGAATCGCTTATGCAATTGGGCCAATTCATACCTACCCTGACGCGCATTGAACATACTCTCCAAGCTCGGCGTGGCGGATCCTAATAGTATGGGGCAATCGCGCGAATTTGACATCCATACCGCTGTATCCCTCGCGTTATACCTCGGCGAAGGTTCGTACTGCTTAAAGCTACTTTCATGCTCTTCATCTACAATGATCAAACCTAAATCGGGCAAAGGCATGAAAACAGCAGATCGCGCACCCAACACAAGTAATGGAGCATCGTTCGTTAACGCTTCTCTCCATGCTGCTAAACGTTCGGCCGGAGAAAATTTGCTGTGACTTACTGCTACTGTGAAGTGAATACGAAGACGGCTTATTAGTTGCGTAGTTAAGGCGATCTCTGGTAATAGATACAAAACTCGCTTGTGTTTCGTCAGCGCCTGCTTGATCAGCGTAATGTAGAGCTCTGTTTTTCCGGAGGCCGTAACACCGTGCAAAACAACCGGTTTCTTCGCATCAAATCCTTTTTGGATCGAAGACAAGGCTTCGAGTTGTTGTGCGGAAAGCGTAATCTCCGTCATGGGTGCTGAAGCTGCGGTAGTGCCATCAATCTCTTCAACTTCCTCAAGAATCCCCTTTTTAATCAAGGCAAGCAATGTGCCCGAGGAGATGGTTTTCTTTTTTTGAAATGCGCGCTTGTCCTGAAAATTGTTTTCCGAGCCACAATGCGCAACAAGGGTTAAAAGCGCTTCCGTTTGCACCTTAGATCTTTTTGTAGACTCGAAAGCGCCATCGAGATCTTCGAGTGCGGCGGGGGAAAGACGAATGGGTTTTTTTCTTTTTGCGCGTGCGACTTTTTTTAATTCTTCTTCAAGCAGTGCCCACCCTTCCTCAAGTGCCTTTTGAACCAAAGGCATGGGTTGCTTTACTTGACAATAGTCGCGAACCTCTTCAAGAGTAAGCTTGGGGTGGTTACGTAAAGCTTCATACAATCTGAACAAAGCATCAGACATTGCTGATTCATCGGGTACAACTTCAGGATCTAAAACAACGATACTTTGTGACGACAGCTTTAAACCTGGGGGTAAGGCGGCATTCATTACATCGCCTACAGGTGCCATATAATACGAGGCCATCCAAGACCATTGCAGAAGTTGATGCTCTAGAACCACCGGGTATTCATCCAATACACTGATCAGGTATTTCAACTCCGTCTCATCCGGTGCTTCAAGAACACGCGTCACAATCGCAGCGTATTCTTTTCGCGCACCAAATTGTACCAGGACACGCACACCGGGACATACCGAGCCGACCATCTCTGCCGGTATAGCATAATGGAAAAGCTTGTCTAAGGGCAGTGGAAGTATGACCTCAGCGACTTGCATAGTTAGCGTTTCGGTGCTTTAGGTAAGTTGCGTTTGACAAACCGAGCTTCTCGTTTGTTCAACAATCGCATTTCGTTGTCAAAGAAACTCAAGGTCTTTTTTGCAGATGCCTCAGTACTTGTTGCAATGCTGTTAAATTCGACGAGGTCGTAACGCATTTTAGTGAGATCAGCTAAAATATCTGCAGAAGCCAATTCTAATAATTCGATATAATACTTCTGGTAAGCCTCATGCAGTTCCGTTTGTCCATTAAAAAATCGCTCCTCACCATAGCCACGGAGTTCTTTACTCAAGGCCTTAACAAGGCCTTTTTGTGCTTTATATAATTCATCTATATCCGTAGAACCGACCTCAGACTGCAAATAACCAACCAGGCTATCTACCTCATTCGCTCCTCGCTTCATTTCCTTAGTATAAATAAACAGCTCCATCTGCGTCTGGAATCGCTCCAATTCATCCGAAGTGCGCGTATTGACATCATATTTTACCGCATAGGCATCCATGGCCGTCAATACTGCGTTTAAATAATTTCCTGCCTCGTCAACGTACTTATGTCCATAATTAGAGCGCGGATCTTCTTGAAACCAATACTTGAGATTCTCCTGTGTGATTTCTATGAGCCCGCCAATATTTTCGTCAACAACGGCAATTAGTTCTGCCTCGGGAGCCTCATCTAATCGATCCAAAGAACGCTGACTCTTGCGCCAAGTTTTACTTTGCTCCTCGAAGAACGGCTGAATTTTTCTATACTTCTCATAGGTCATCGTACCATCAATAATGTCGGAAGTGATGGCCATAATTTTATCGATTTCCCTGGAAACTCGACGGAGATTACTGCTGTAACTCTGCGACTGTGCAGGAAACTGAAGGAGTAAAACAAGAAGTACAATGATGCGTTTCATAAGCTGCGTTTATCGATTCAATTTATGGAGTTTTTTAGTCCCTTCATACATATCAAAACGTAGCAATTTACATTCCAGTTCACCATTAAAGAGGTTCCATTTTCTAGATGGCCGAAGACCAATACTTTTTATTGCTTCCATATCTGAGGTTATCCAATAAACTTCCCAGCCAGCGTATTTTTCCTTTAACGTATCGCCCATTTCACGATACATACGGTGTGTATCGGCCTGAATACGAACATTATAAGGCGGATTCACAAACATGATTCCTTTCTCTGCCGGAGGATCTGCTTCAAAAAAGTCAGCGCGCTTCAAGCGTACAGCATCTTCAAACATGCTGCGTTCAATATTCGAAGCTGAAGCATCTAAACTGTCTACGTCAATATCTCGACCGAAAAATTTCCCATCGTACTCTTTTGCTCGACTTAATAGACCTTCTCTGATCTTAACAAATAACTCTTCTTCAAATCCTTTCCAATTAAAGAAGGCAAACGACTCACGGTAGATATTCGCGGGCATGTTATGTGCAATTAGAGCCGATTCTACTAAGAACGTTCCCGAACCGCACATAGGATCTAGAACGGGCATCCCCCCATTCCAATTGCTATGAAGGATTATCCCAGCAGCTAAAACTTCATTCAACGGAGCCTTAGCAGCTTCGAGGCGGTAACCACGGCGATGCAAGCTCTCTCCTGAGGTATCAAGATAAATACGAACCGTATCGCGAGAAATATGAATGTGTACAGGTACTTCAGGCTCATATTTATCGACAGAAGGACGTACACCTAGCTTATCACGAAACCGATCGACGATGGCGTCTTTCGCTTTAAGACCAGCAAAACTACTGTGATTGAGTTCTTCGTTTGTACCTACCACGTGGACGGCAAAGGTTTTCCCTTCATCAAACAGCTCTTCCCAAGGAATTTCATAAACCGCGTCATAGTAGTCGTCAACGGTCTCCATTTGAATCTCATTCAATGGCAACGGAACGCGCAATCCCGTGCGCAGCGCAATATTAATCTTGTAAACGAAGCCTAAGTCTCCGACCACCGCTACTGCACGGTTAATTTTTTGAATTTCTCGTCCGCCAAGCGAGAGTAGCTCTTTGCTTAGAATTTCTTCTAGCCCATAGAGCGTTTTTACGATGAGGCGGTAATCTTTGTTTTCGAGCACCTTTCTGCTATTTAGACTACAAATGTACGCTAACTTTGGCCCTATGATAGAGTGGTATGAATTTATTGCCTTGGTGCTCGGTGGCTTTGCCGCTGGATTAATCAATGTTGTTGCAGGCAACGGTTCCGCCATAACCCTTCCCCTTCTAATGTCCCTGGGTCTAGATGCAAATGCAGCGAATGCTACAAATCGTATCGGCGCTTTGTTTCAGACCACGAGTGCTATAAGCTCGTTATCTCGCACTGCACGGACGAAATACATGATAAAACAAAGTTACTTTATCATTCCGCCTGTACTCATCGGGGCGATCATCGGAGCGAATTTAGCTGTAGATCTGCCTGAAGACGTTATGCGAATTACCATCGGGTCCATCATGATTGTATTACTCATTACGACATTAACGAAACCGAAGAAATGGCTTATTCCCACGGATGGTTCTAAAAACAAAAGAACCCCTTTGATCTGGCTGGCCTATTTTGGACTTGGTCTTTATGGTGGGTTTATTCAAATGGGGTTCGGTATTTTCTTTTTATCCATCTCCGTCTTGTTGTCAAAATATGCACTTCGTGATGGCAACATTATGAAATTATTTATCGCTTTTCTTATGACCATTCCCGCCTTCTTCATATATGCATTGAGCGGAGGAATGGACTGGGCCTATGGACTAACCCTGGCATTAGGAACCTCGCTAGGGGCTAGATTTGGCGCCAAAAAGGTAGTGCAGCATAAAAAAGCCAATGCTATTACACGCAAGGTTCTTATCGCTGTGATTATTGTGGCTATTGTGAAAATGTTTCAACCGTATATTGGTTAATTGATCTAAACAACTATGAGCCTACCCTGGTACCAAACCTGGTTTAACACCCCATATTACCACGACCTCTATCAGCACCGCGATCTAAACGAGGCGAAGGCGTTCATTGCTTCGTTGTGTCGAAAGTTAGGCGTGAAAGAAGGTGAAATCGCCATCGATGTAGCTTGTGGTCGAGGCAGACACGCACAAGTTCTTGCAAATCAAGGATTAGATACCATAGGCCTAGATTTAAGCCCCGAAAGTATTTCTTACGCGAACCAATTCGCACACGAAGGACTGGACTTTCTAGTAGGAAATATGCTCGAACCGTTCGAAGTTCCTGAGGCAGATTGGGTATTCAATCTATTTACCAGCTTCGGTTATTTTGAGAACGATGCTATGCATGCCCTCGCTATTTCTAATATGGCCGGCGCGCTAAAACCCGGTGGTAAACTCGTCTTAGATTACATGAATGCAGAGAAAATTGCCAAGCGG
Organism: Cryomorphaceae bacterium; assembly: GCA_002685435.1. Next base: position 8,262 of record NYXD01000135.1, read on the forward strand.
TTAGTACCAGAAGATACGGTACAAACCAAATTGGCTCGATATAAAATCACTCGTCATATTGAAGACGACAGTATTGTCAAAAGAATATCTTTTGAGGAGCCCGGATGCAACATCCTCCAGTTTGAAGAACGTGTAAGGGCTTTCGAATTGCATGAACTTAATAATTTCATGGAAGCCGCTGGTCTATGCGTTTTAGATCAACACGGGGACTATGACTTGTCGCCTTTTTCACCCGAAGAAAGCGATCGATTGATTATTATTGCTCAGAAACCGTTGCTTTCATGATTTGGATTGTCTTACTTCTTAGTGTTGCCGTAGGTGCTGGAGCCGCGTGGATTGTGCCTACGGATTCAAAAACCTTCAAATACTTATTGTCTTTTTCAGGTGCATTTCTCTTTGCTACGTTATTAACGCACATGCTTCCTGAGATTTTCGAACACGGGAATTGGAATATGGGATGGTGGATTATGTTGGGGTTTGCCATCCAATTACTTTTAGACCATCTCAGCGAGGGATTAGAGCACGGTCATTTTCATTCGAAACAATCAAAAATACCTTGGCTTGCTATTTCTGGTTTGCTCCTGCATGCTTTCTTAGAGGGTATGCCGCTTTCTAGCACTGGTTCTTCTGGTCACAATCACGCCACCGGCGGATTCCTATGGGCCATTGCTTTACACAAGCTTCCTATCGCGTTGCTCGTTACGGGTGCGCTTCGAAAATCGGGTGTAAAACGTACAATATTGCTCGGGATATTGGGGCTTTTTGCTTTCGCCACTCCCCTGGGTGCGCTCGTGGTTAATCGTATAAACATTGAACAGTGGAGTCTTCAATTGTTAGCGATAGCGGTAGGTATCCTGCTACATGTCAGTACAACCATTCTGTTTGAGAGTTCTCAGAACCATAGGTTCAATGCAGTAAAATTGATTTTTGTACTCGCAGGAATGCTCTTAGCGGGTTGGATCAATTCTGGGATGATGCTTTAGCTTCTTATATGTGGTCATAGATAAAACCTAATGCGATTTATGAAGACAACGGGTTTGACTATCGTACTTTTGAACAAGTAATAAATTAAAACCAAAATAAAATGGCTGTATTAGTCGGTAAAAAAGCGCCAGATTTCACTGCTTCTGCGGTAATCAATGGCGAGGAAATCGTTGAAAACTTCAAACTATCAGATTACGCAGGAAAGTATGTAATCTTATTCTTCTACCCAAAAGACTTCACTTTTGTATGTCCTACTGAATTGCACGCCTTCCAAGCGCGTAAAGAGGAGTTTGCAGCAAAAGGCGTAGAATTGATCGCTGTATCAACAGATACTGAGCAAAGCCACTGGGGTTGGTTGCAGATGGGTAAAGACCAAGGCGGTATTGAAGGTGTAACTTACCCTATCGTTGCGGATACGAATAAAACCATTTCTCATAACTACGATGTTCTTAATGGCGAATGGTCCTATGATGAAGACGGTAACTTAACTTCTACGGGAGAAATGATCGCCTACCGCGGTTTGTTCTTAATCGATAGAGAAGGAACAGTAATGCATCAATTAGTAAACTTCTTCCCATTAGGCCGATCAGTAGATGAGGCAATGCGCATGGTGGATGCACTGCAGTACTTCGAAGAAAAAGGTGAAGTTTGCCCTGCAAACTGGACACCAGGTAAAGAAGCCATGAAAGAATCGCACGAAGGTGTCGCTGATTACCTTGCGAAGCACTAGAATTTTCCTTGATTGAAACACTAAAAGCCGCTCCATCTGGAGCGGCTTTTTTTGGGCCCGGCCGCGCGTGTTTCAGACAAATTTGATCTTTTTAGAAAAAACTACACTTTTTTTGCAACAAGCGTGAACTACCCTGATACAATTGCGTTTAGGTATATATGGAACATTCTGCGCAAGCAGATTTTCATGGCGGTTTAGGTAGAAAGGGAGCTTGGCGGCTCCCTTTCGTTTTTTATATACCTACGCGCAAAATTTCAGACAAAAAAAAAAAAAAAAAAAAAAAAAAAAAA
>NYXD01000136.1 GCA_002685435.1 Cryomorphaceae bacterium
ATAGGATTGAGATATCTTCGTAGAACCTCAAAAATACTTCTAATGCGCCGAATTCTTTTCGTCTTGTTGCCACTTATTCTTCTAAGCTTTTCCACAAACGGACAAAGTAGAGCAGCAATTCAGCAATTTCAAAAAGCACAGGAGGCTTTCAGGAACGGAACTGTAGACCAAGGATGGAAACATCTCAATAAAAGTATGAGCAAAGGGAAAGGCATTTATTACCAGCCTTATATCTATGCCGGTGATCAATCTTTTCGAAATGGAGCATACAATACCGCGCTTGAGTATTATGATGAAGCTTTAGCTATTCAAGAGCTTTCAAGTATTCATTTGAAAATGAGCATTGTATATAAATACTTATTTCAATGGGAAGAGAGTATTCATGCTATGGAGCTGTATATCAGTAAGGCGCGATTATCTCGAGATCGAATGGCACTGGCGCGCAAAGAATTGGAAAATCTAAAGTTTACAGAGGGGGAATATGAGTCGTACATAGCTCAAAACTTTAATTACAACATTCAAAAGTTAAGTTTTTCGACCGAAGAACTCGAATATTTCCCCACTATTTCAGGAGATTCTGAGTATCTCGTTTATACGAATAGAGACATCAGCGGTAGTAGACCAACGGACGAAAATCTATTTATGGGAACACTTGATGGAATCGCTCGCTTAGGACACCCTTTGGTGGGAAATTTAAATTCAGTACTTAACGAAGGTGCTGCAAGTATTAGTGCAGACGGTCAGTTCATGGTGCTTACTGTTTGTAATCGCCCGGACGGGAAAGGCAAATGTGATTTGTATTACAGTTATTGGAATCCAAATGAGGGTTGGGATATACCGAAACCGCTGCCAGGCGATATTAATACGGGCAGATGGGAGAGTCAGCCCAGTTTAGGACCAGATGGGCGAACCATTTATTTTGTCCGCGGTGAGAACAGCTTAAGTGCAGATATGGATGTATTCGTATCGACCATGGGAATAGATGGAAATTGGAGTAAAGGGCAGAAACTACCATCCTCTATTAATTCTTCCGAACGCGAGAGTAGTCCTTTCATTCATTTCGACGGTAAAACTCTTTATTTTCGATCGGAACGAAGTCCATCCTTAGGCGGCTCTGATTTTTTTAAGTGTACGAGAATTACAGATTCGACTTGGTCTGAAGCGGTTAATCTTGGATTCCCTTTAAACAGTTTTGGAGAAGAATTTTCATTGGTCATCGATAAGTCTGGGACCTTTGGATACTTCGCCTCTGATCGTGGAAATGAGATTCTTCCCAATTATTCGAGAATGAGTTCATTGGATTTGTTTCGTTTTGAACTTCCGCTAGAACTTCAGCCCGAGCCACGATTTAACTATGATATAGTCGTTTATGACAGCCTCACGAATGTTCCACTCGGCAATGTATCCGTGCAACTTTATACCGATGAAGGGGTCCAATTTTTCAATGGAAAAAGTAATGAGAATACAGGATATGTTCGATTAATGACGGATGGTTCAGCTATTCGCGTCACAGCGTATAAGAAAGGATACGTTCCATACTCTACCACCATATCGAGTTTAGACTACGTTACACGACCGCTTCACGGTCCCAACGTTGCAGAGCTGAGGATGTCCCCCATAACGCGCGGAAATTCATTCGTTTTACAGAATATCCTCTTTGAATTGGACAAAAGCCACTTGTTGCAAGAAAGCGAGAAAGAGTTGAATGTTTTATTAAAGTTGTTGGTTGATAATCCGAATGTGGAGGCCACCATAGTAGGACACACAGACAATCAAGGCACAAAAGCGTATAACCAAACGCTTAGTGAGACTCGAGCAAAGTCGGTTTTAAACTGGTTAGTAGGCCACGGCATAGACCGAAAGAGACTGGTTTCTGAAGGTCTAGGTATGGACGAACCTGTGGCTTCAAATGATACCGAGCAGGGTAGAGCACTTAACAGACGTACCGAAATACGCTTGCGTTAACCACCGTATTTGTCTTTCCACATCACTTTTTGCTGAGCATTAATCTGCTGCTCTTTAGGATTTGATGCAGGTGACCATAATACGGTGCCCTTGAGTTCTTCTGGCAGGTATTCTTGCTGGGTAAAGCCTCCTTGGTAATCGTGCGGATACAAATACCCCTTTCCATGGCCTAAATCCTTGGCCAGCGCACTAGAGGCATTCTTGAGATGGTCGGGCACTTCGAGGTTTCCTGTGTCCCGTACCAGTTTCTGAGCATTCCCAATGGCCGTGTAGGCGCTGTTCGATTTGGGTGAAGTAGCTAAATATATGGCACACTGACTGAGGATGATGCGGCTTTCAGGCCAGCCAACGCGTTCCACGGCACTAAAGGTCTCATTGGCTAACATTAGCGCATTAGGGTTGGCAAGCCCAATATCTTCTGCTGCTGAAATGATTAATCTACGAGCGATAAACTTCACATCTTCGCCACCTTCAATCATTCGAGCGAGGTAGTACACCGCAGCTTGCGGATCGGAACCACGAATAGATTTAATAAACGCTGAAATGACATTGTAATGTTCGTCGCCGCCTTTGTCGTAGCGAATCTGTGCATTGCTTAGAACATTCTGTGCAAATTCCTCATCAATAGGTACGCCGCTTTTACCTTGCTGAAAACAGAGCTCCACGAGATTGTATAATTTCCTCGCATCCCCCATACTCTGGCGTATCAAGAAGTCATGAGCGGTGATTTTGAGGTTTTTTTCAGTGGCATAGTCCGTCGTATTGGCGAGATCAATCATCCTAGTCAAATCCGCTTTCGAGTGCGAATTCAATACATACACCTGCATTCTGGATAGGAGGGCAGCGTTAATCTCAAAAGAAGGGTTCTCAGTAGTTGCTCCGATTAACGTGATCCAACCGCGCTCAACAGCATGCAAAAGACTGTCTTGTTGTCCTTTGTTGAACCGGTGAATTTCGTCAATGAAAAGAATTGGACGCCTGCTATCAAATAAGCTTTTCTTTTCGGCGGTGGCCAATACCTCACGTACATCTTTAACACCGGCATTTACTGCACTTAACTGATATAACGGGGCATCTAATTCTTTTGCTAAGAGCAAGGCAAGAGTGGTTTTTCCCACTCCAGGAGGACCCCACAGCACTATAGATGGCAGTCTTCCTACCTCCAGACTTTTACGTAAGGCGCCATTTTGACCTACTAAATGGTCTTGGCCTAGATATTGGTCTAAGGTCTGTGGTCGGAGCTGTTCTGCAAGCGGTTTCATTACTCGAAAGTAACTATCTTTTCGCTATGTCAGGTTGGTCTAAATATGGAATTCACAAAGGGCTGTTTTTATGGCCCATCATTTGGGTTGCCCTTACGGCATTCGTTTTTGGTTTAGAGCAAGCCTTACAGGCCAATTTCGCTTCGCTGGGTCTCTATCCGGGTCAACTTTCCGGCGTTTGGCACATTCTTACATTTCCGCTCATTCACGGGGATTTCAATCACCTTTTTTCAAATGCAATCAGTCTGTTTTTCGTTGGAACGCTTCTTCGCTATTCATTTCCAAAAATATTTGATAGAGTTTGGTTACTGGCGTTCATATTACCGGGTGTAGGTCTTTGGTTTATAGGCAGACCAAATTTCCACATCGGCGCAAGTGCCTGGCTTTATGCATTAGTTAGCTTTATATTTTTCAGCGGTATACTCCGACTACATGTTAAGTTGCTTGCCCAGAGTATGCTCATGGTTTTCTTGTACGGTTCCTTCCTTTGGGGCGTCTTACCACACGATCCTACGATAAGTTGGGAAGGGCACTTAAGTGGAGCCATTGTAGGACTACTTTTGGCATTATTTTATCGAAAGACTGAACCTATAGAGGCATTGCGCGACCAACCTGTTCCGAACGAAGAGGTAGCGTGGGACGATTGGAAAGACCCGTTCGACCAAGATTTGAATTTCCAGGAAGTTAAAGGTGCGCCGCGTACACCATCGAAACCGCCGTTAAAGCAGCAGTTTCGGTACGAAGACGGCTCTGCCCCAGATGAATGGGTGTAAATCCAGCATTTTCCGCAGCAAGAACTTCTTCTGCGGTAAAATCACCTTCAGGCCCAATCAATACGACTAGTTTTTGATTAGGAATCAATTCCGTAAAAGCGGTTCGCTCACTATCATCACAATGAGCGATACAGCGCGTGCCTTCCAGGTTCAATTGAAGGAAATCTTTGAAAGGAATAAGAGGGCTGATCTGAGGAAGCTTACCTTTCAAACTTTGCTTTGTAGCACTGAGTGCGACCTTAAATAGTCGCTCTTCTTTTATGATTTTACGTTCGCTGCGCTCGCACCGCAGGGGTATAATGTGTGTAACACCTAGTTCAATAGACTTTTCAATGAACCATTCAAATCGATCCATATTCTTTGTAGGTGCGACGGCAACTGTTAACTCATATGGAACTTGACCCCATTGCTCTTGCTCTACTTTATAAGAACCTTCTACGGAGCGTTTATTCACCGTTTCTATAGCGCCGAGATACAAGTTTCCGTCGCCAGTTATAAAGTGGATGGTATCACCTTCACCTTTTCTCAAAACACGTGTACAATGATTGATTTCACTTTCATGTAAGTAAAACCTCTCCGCTTCGATATGTCCGTAGAAGAGTTGCAATTAAACGCCAACTTTATCCTTTGTCTTCACAATGGGTCTTTCTATTTGCTTTTCTACGAAGGTAATAATCTGGTCCGCTACATCAACGCCTGTAACACGTTCAACTCCTTCAAAACCAGGCGAGCTGTTCACTTCCAGAACGAGAGGACCGCGCTCGCTTCGTAACATATCCACACCTGCGATATTCAAGCCTAATGCTTTGGTGGCCGCAATAGCTGTCTTTTTTTCTTTCGAAGTTAAGGTCACTTTAACGCCTTCGCCCCCGCGGTGGAGGTTAGAACGGAATTCACCTTCTTCTCCCTGACGTTTATAAGCAGCAATAACTTTCCCGCCAACTACGATTACGCGGATGTCTGAACCACCAGCTTCCTTAATAAACTCTTGAACTAGAATATTAGCGTTAAGACCATAAAATGCCTCAATCACACTTTTTGCTGCCGTCTTTGTTTCTGCCAGAACCACACCTAATCCTTGTGTTCCCTCTAGTAATTTGACAATCAGCGGGGGACCTCCTACGGTTTTGATCAGATTCTGAACGTCGCGCGGCTGTTTCGCAAATACGGTTTTAGGAATGCCAATATCATTTTTAGCAAGCACTTGTGTTGCACGGAGTTTGTCCCGACTTCGGACAAGTGCCAGCGAGCTAAGCGTGGTATACACGTGTTTAACTTCGAATTGGCGGATAATAGAACTTCCATAAAAGGTTACAGATGCGCCAATTCTTGGAATAATTGCATCGTAATCAACCAATTCATGATCGCCTAAATACACATTGTTATTGTTGGTTTCCATACCTACATAACAATGATTGTGATTGATCACATCGACATCATGTCCACGATTCTGTGCCGCTTCTACCAGCCTATTTGTGCTGTACAATGATGGGTTGGCGCTTAGAATAGCTAATTTCATTTTAAACTATTTAGTGACGTCGACGATAAAGCCTAGTTCAAGTAAGTTACGACCTAGGAGCATATCATAGGTAAGTTTTGAACGGTTCGAAAAACCAATCAATACGGTATGGGCCATCTTATTAACCACAATTTCAGTCTCTATCATTGGACGTTCTTGTTTTGAACCGAACGAATTTCGAACGTTTCGCAAGATAAAATCGTCAAAAATCAGCTTATCACCCGTATAAAATTGATTGTCTGGATCAAAGAGAATCACGGCTAGTTTTGGCCCGTCAGTATCCTCATATATCTCTATATAAGAGGCGCTTATCGCACAACTCGCTGCTCCAGAGTCTACTCTGGCCGACAGATTATATACCCCTAGTTTAGGTAAGTTGACCTTAGCCGTGGCTCCAACCGTAATTTTATTTTTCATGGCGCGAATAAAAGACACTTAATTGGTCTACACAATAGCAAAAACGAACTTCACTAAAACTTAATTTTAGCCTGAGCGCTAGTACTTAACGGAGCATTTACTCCATCTAAATATTGATAGTAGCCAGCGACTCCGATCATCGCAGCATTATCAGTAGTGTATTGAAAGGGAGGAAGGTAGATGGAAATTTCCGATTGGGCTCCCCATTTCGTTAGGGCCGCTCGTAATCCACTATTTGCACTTACTCCGCCTGCAATTGCGACATTCTTAATGCCTGTAAATTTCTGTGCCTCTTGTACCTTTTTCATCAGGACCTTTATTAGGGCGGCCTGGTAACTAGCACAAATGTCATTCAAATGATCCTTTATAAAATTAGAATTGGCCTTCATTTCTTTTTGTAAGGCATAAAGGAAACTGGTCTTCATTCCGGAAAAACTAAAATTATAATCCGGTAAGTTACTTTCATTAAAGCGCATGAATGTGGGGTCGCCATTAGCACTTAATCGGTCAATATGAGGACCTCCCGGGTAGGGCAGTCCGAGGATTTTAGCAGCCTTATCGAAGGCTTCGCCTACAGCATCGTCTATAGTTTCACCCAATATTTTCATCTCTTTCGGTGAACGGACCTCTATGAGTTGCGTGTGCCCGCCGCTTACTGTTAAACAGAGATAGGGGAATGCAATAGGGGTAGGATGTGCATCTTCTATTAGATGAGCTAAAACATGTGCATGCATGTGATGGACCGGTATGAGAGGAATTTCTAGTGCCAATGCCATACTCTTTGCGAATGAAGTACCAACAAGTAAACTACCCAATAGACCGGGACCGTTAGTAAAAGCTATGGCGTTCAGATCTTGAGGACTGATATTTGCTACCTTTAATGCACGATCAATGACCGGCACGATGTTCTGTTGGTGTGCCCTGGAAGCTAATTCAGGGACCACTCCTCCAAAAGCTTCATGCACTGCTTGAGAGGCCACCTCATTAGACAATACTTTAGTGCCTAAAAGGATTGAAGCACTCGTATCGTCGCAAGAACTTTCGATCGCTAATATGTAAGGTGCATTTTGCATGAATGAGTCAAAAATACAGCAAAGATCACGTGAACGGGGTAAAAATATCCGGTTAGGCCTTTTGGTGTTTGTATTGTTGATTATTTCTCCTGCTATTCTCCTATTAAATTCTCAAGGTGTTCAACGGAGTCTATGGGGAAGTTTTGTGGAACCTCGACTCGCAAACATTGGGTTAAGCTCTGAATTTAAAGGGTTTAAATATGAATTTCCAAATTCTATTGAATTGAATCCGTTACTATTCTACACGGAATTCGACACCCTTGTTACTAGTGAGAAAATAGAATTAGCTGAACTTTCGTTTTCAAAAGGATGGCGCCTTACATCCTTTGAGTCGTTAGGATTAGAAATTAATGTTCCTGCTGTAAGAACGTTTATTAGTAAACAAGAGGCTAAAACATCTTCTCAGGGATTTAGATTGTCTATTAATGAATTACGAGTGCCGAATTTGAAGTTGATGGGAGATACTCTTTTGTCTGAATTTCAATTGAATTGTGGCGGTTTACAATTTGATGAAACACTTAGTATTGACAGTGTTGTTTTCAAAGCGCAATGGGACAGTATACCCTTTTTAGTTCGTGGCCACCAGATCGGATATGATGAAGCCGCTATTAGCGGCTTATTTGAGCTTGATGTTTTGAACTTTGGCCAGTTAAAAGGTGCTATATCAGGAGTGCTCGAAGATCTCAACGTGGAGGCATTGCTTAGACTAGATGCTAATAGTCAAATACTACCCGCTGAATTTGAAGAATATGATTTACCACTCGTTTATAATGTCGAATTCTTTTGCCACGAATTCGATTCTATCAAAAGTTCTTTTGCCTTTAAACGACCCGTACACGACAATTTACCGCCGATTGTGGGACTTTTAAAGGCAAAAGAACTTTTGATAGAATCGA
>NYXD01000137.1 GCA_002685435.1 Cryomorphaceae bacterium
TACTTATCAGGACCTGTTTTCTCTAATACTCCATTCGTTATCATCCAATCTAACTCCCTGAATACAATCGAGTTACTGCAATTTAACGCCATGCATAATTGCCGGGAAGATAACTTTCTACCGGGTGTAAACTGACGTAGCATTCGTGTTGCAACTTCCTCCTTTGGTGCTTCTGGAACGTCATTTTTAGCCCAACTCGCATTGAAGCGGGATGGAAAGTCGACTACACTAGTTACAGACTGAGCGCAACATTGCTCTATAAGTGCATTTGGTCCTGCACTCATTGGCTGAAATAGGGCACCGGGTAATGCAAAGACATCGCGTCCATAGCTAAAGGCTTGTTGCGCAGTAATAAGAGCTCCGCTTTTTCGTGCAGCTTCAACCACAAAGGTGGCCATGGAAGCGCCTGCAATCAATCGGTTTCGAACTGGGAAGAACTGCTTCAAAGGAATTTGACTAAAGGGCTGTTCAGTCCAGTAACCGCCACCTTCGTCCACCAACTCTTGGGCCAACAAAGTATGCTGTTTAGGGTTTATTGAGTGCAAACCACCCGCTAAAAATGCCGTCGTGGTCGCACCCATGTCCATGGCCTCTCGATGAATGGCTGCATCTATACCAAGCGCGAGTCCACTCACGAAATTAATAGGATACGCACTCAATTCTACCGCCAATCGGCGGCAAAAATCCTTCCCATAGCCCGTGGGCTTGCGGGTTCCCACAACAGCGAGCGGTGATTTCACTCCCGACCAAGTGCCGCGCCCAAACAAAACCATAGGGGGATCAGGTACTACCTTAAGGCCATCAGGATACTTTGGAGAAGAAATAGGGAGAATAGAAAAACCTTCGCGCCTGGCATGTTCAATCTCGATATGGGCTTTTTCTTGAGCATCTTCCCAATCACGTTTCAACGAATCGTTCTGATGAATCTGACGTTTTAGGAATGCTTGAAGGTCATTCTCTGATGCTCCATATTCGAATACTACCTCCTTTTTAAGACGGTTGGGCCATTTTTTAAAGAAATGTAGTGACAGCAAGGTATTCATACTTAGTTATTAACAGTTTGTTTATAAAAACTACAGCCGTTATGCGAGGTAATAAAATAGAGTTGTTCACAACTTTCGCATATTTGTAAGGATGCAGATTGAACAGTTAATCATACAAACACTTAATGCCAAAAATCGTGTTCAAATCCCAGGTTGGGGTGCGTTTTATTTGGTAGAAAAAGAGGCCCGTTGGGATGCCGTTACAAACACGGCCTTTCCGCGTGGAAAATATGTTGCGTTCAATCCTGCCCGATCGTCAAGCGAAAACACGCTTCTTCCTAACGTCATGCGAACTCTTGGAGGATCTTTGGAGGTAGCCGAAAGTTGGATTCGTAGAAAGGTAAATCAATGGCAAACGACCTTAGATTCTGGAAGCATATTGATGCTATCAGGTCTGGGATCCTTTCGCAAGAATGGGATGTTCCAGCCGGAACGTGAAAATCAATTTGATCCAAACAGTTTTGGGTTTACCGCCGTGATGATGCACCGAATTAGCGAGCCTAGTGCTTTAGAAAGTAAAGTAGTAGCGAGCTTAAAAATGGTGACCGAGCAAAGAGAAAATGGTCTCGCATCTTGGCGTAAAGCTGCAGTAGCTGCGGCCATTACTGCGTTGATCAGCTTAGGTGTGTATCAAAGTGAGATCACACCGCAAGCAATGGCTGGATGGTTTACTCAAACACCGACAGCACAAGAAGCGCTTGATAACTTCGAAGCTGTCGAAAATGAGGCCACGCTGCCTACTGAAACAGTTGTAGCTATTGAGATGACAACAGCAGAAAAAAATACACCTTCACTAAGTCCTGTAAAAACTGAAAGCAAGCGCTACTACATTGTCGTTGGCTCCTTCAAAATGGAAAATAACGCCTTGACTTTAGCGGAAGAGCTTCAAGGGAAAGGACATGAAGTGAAAGTTTTACCAGGATCTTTGATGAAGGTTGGATTAGGCGGTTTCGAATCACGCGAGGAAGCTAAATTGGCCCTTTCAGGAATCAAAGCGGAGGTGAATTCGTACGCTTGGATATACGCCTACTAATCTAAGGGCGCTACCTTTGCGCTAGCAACAACAAACATTATGGAAGAATTAAGAACGCCCAAGGACAGCCTTGCGGTCATGACGCAGATTGTATTACCCAACGATACGAACACGCTGAACAATCTTTTCGGGGGCCAATTATTAAGCTGGATGGACCGCTGCTGCGCCATCGCCGCACACCGCCATTGCAAACGTCAGGTCGTTACTTCTACGATAAATAATGTTGCCTTCAAAAATCCTATACCCCACGGGGCCATAGTTACCATTGAAGCAAAGGTTTCAAGAGCCTTTTCTTCTTCTATGGAGATCATCGCAGATGTTTACCTAGAAGAACAACACCCAAACGGGAGCCGAATTAAGGCGAATGAAGGTATTTTCACTTTTGTAGCTGTAGATCAGATCGGGAGTCCCATCAACGTACCAGCCATTCATCCTGAAACAGCGTTGGAAAAGGAACGTTACACGGCTGCTTTGCGCAGACGCCAATTGGCTTTAATTATCGCAGGGAAAATGGAGCCGAATGACGCTACTGAACTTAAGGCACTGTTTTATCCTGAAGAATCAACTCAGCAGCCGAAATAACCTCATCTAAAGGTAATTTTCGCATTGGATTGGGCAACCACCAAGGTACTTTTCCGTGCTTACTTATAGGACTCAAAGTGCTCGTCGTCACCACAGCGCGTTGCTTTTCATAAACTGGCCAAGGTTCAAAACCTAATGCTGGATGTGTAGCACCCCACAAACTAATAAGTGGTCGGTTAAAATTGGCTGCTGCATGCATAAATCCTGTGTCACCACTAATCACAAGAGCTGCGTTTTCTATTACTTTAAATCCTTCAATGACCGTTGTAGTTCCACAATAATTAGTCGCACCACTTCCCAATGGCTGCTCGAGACTTTCGCCCATCCCTGCTTCTTCTGGACCACCAACCAATACCAATGGCATCTTAAGCCTTGATAAGCCGTCCATAATTTCGCGCCACGCTTGAAAATCTAACCGCTTACCCGCATACGAACCTCCCAATACCAATGCGATATAGGGCTGCTGAGGCAATTCTAGATGAACTTCTGGCAAACACAGTCTGTATTCCGCTGCCTTGGGACTAAATCCACCGCTAAAGAACGGTTCCGCAGCCGAAGCATACCTCTGAACAACAGGAGTAAGCTTAAACGACTTTTGCTTTGTCAGAAGTAGGAGTGCACGTCGCAAATACGGTTTATGATAGGTATGTATAGGACGATTCAGCTGGCCACACCAGTGCTTTGATTTTGACGTGCCTTGAAGATCCAGAACCTCATCAAACGGGATTACTTGGGCTTTGATTCCAGCACGGTCTTTTTCCCATGAAAGCACAGCTTTTACCCCGGGAAGACAGCTCGCCACCGAACGATAGGCGTCTTTGCATAGAACGGTGACACCATAACCTTCTCTTGCAAGTTGGGCAGTTATGGGAGCGACGAGGACTAGATCGCCAATGGCGGATAATCGGATCACTAAAATAGAGGTATCCTTAGGCATTACCAGGGTATCAAATTAAAATATGAACTGAGTATAAATATAGTCAGCCCAACCGCCAATAGATTCGCCAAACGCTCATTCTTCAAATAACGCAGTCCATTCGTCAAATGGAAACTTAAACCTAAGAAGAATAAAACCCCTCCCGCGACATTGCCAATTAAAGCCGCGGCAGTACCTAGCACAAGCCAAAACCCGGCTACCATCGCTCTAGATTTGTTCATTTGATTTGCCTTTCTATACGATTGAAACCATTCAAATAAAGCGAATACCGCCAATATTAAAGGGAGTATCCACCACGAAACTGGAGCACTGGAACCCGTGTATCGAATTGGGTCCAATTCGACTTTGCCCAGTCCATACAAAACAGACATCGGCATTACGAAAGCCAATCCCCATTGTACTAGTGTGCGCATTTTTAGAACGCCTGAAACCAGCCAAGTTAAAACCACAGCAGGAGCGATGATAGGAAGCACCTCATCAGGTGACCAAAGTCCAGCGATAGCCGTGAGCGTACCACTATGAAGGACATATATTGTGTTGAATTTACGTCGATGGAGTTCGATAAGGTGCCAATTCAATTCGAAAACTAAACCAATGAACAAGAAATCTGTCAAGTAGAATTCACCGCTCCAGTACACAGCAAGCATCACGAAGATCAAATACCTAAAAAGTGTACCACCTACGACCCAATGATCTCGCATTACTGTCCACGATAAAAACAACCAAGCGGCACCTAAAACAATGGTCAAAAGAAGTCGTTCCCCCTGGAAATCTGCATCTATTTCTATCAATGCCAAGGCCATAAAAGCCAGGGCAAATGTTCGAATGCCTGAATAGGCGTCAATCTTTCGGAAATAGCTAAGAAGCATCAGCTTTTTGTTTTATTTTAGCGGCATTAAACGCTCGCGCTATGTTAAGAAATTTCTTTGAAGGCTTAGGTGATTTGTTCCAAGCAACTTTTAAAATCTTGCCTTTGGCAGGTGATAATGTAAACCGTCTGTTTATGACAATCATAGCGGGGGGATTAGTATACTGGATCATCCAAATGAGAAAGCATAAAGCCAACGGCGAAGCTTAATCACTAAGAAACGAATTAAAAAAAGCCCCGGCCAACGCCGGGGCTTTTTTATATACACTGCATCCGCGGCCTGCGGCGCGAAACAGTTTTTATCTCTTTCTTAAAGGTCGAAGCCAATATCAGTACGGTAGTTCATGCCTTCGTATGAGACTTCTTTGAGAGCAGCATAGCTTTTCGATAAGGCTTCGTCTTTGTCCGCGCCAAAGCTTGTAAACGCCATTACTCGACCGCCTGAAGTAGTAATAAACTCGCCTGATTTAGTCCCGGCATGGTATACGGTGGTGTCTTTGAAATCTCTTAAACCATGAATGGCTTTTCCTTTTTCGTAGGAACCAGGATAACCTCCACTTACCGCCATAACCGTAGCTGCAGTTTGCGGATTCACCGCGACGCTGATTTCATCTAGCGTACCATTATGCATGGCAACAAACAAATCAATGATGTCTGTCTCTAACCTAGGAATCACTACTTCGGTCTCCGGGTCCCCCAAACGAACATTATATTCGATGACCTTGGGACCTTTCATCGTATTGATCAAACCAAAGAAAACAAAACCCTGGTACGGTAAATTATCCTTCACTAACCCCTGAATGGTCGGCTCGATGATTTCACGAACCGTGCGCTCGCGCAAAGCTTTATCGAAAAAGGGTACAGGACTTACTGCACCCATACCACCCGTGTTTAATCCGGTGTCGCCCTCGCCGATTCGCTTGTAATCTTTCGCTTCCGGCAACAAGGCATATCCGCCTTTTCCATCTGTTAAGGCGAAAATGCTAAATTCGATTCCTGCTAAGAACTCTTCAATCACAACCCTAGAAGAGGCATCGCCAAACTTCGCATCAACAAGCATATTTTTAAGTTCTTCTTTTGCCTCAGCCAAATCTTCAATGATCAGTACGCCCTTTCCTGCTGCAAGTCCGTCCGCCTTCAATACGTAGGGCGCTTCAAGGGTCTCTAAAAAAGCCTGCCCATCGGTGAGCGTGTCTTTTGTAAAAGTCTGGTATGCTGCCGTTGGAATGTTATGACGCATCATGAATTCCTTCGCGAAGTCCTTCGAACCCTCGAGCTCTGCAGCAGCCTGACGCGGTCCTACGACCACGAGGTTTTCAAGCGCTGGAAAGTTCTTTAAGCCGTCGTGCACACCAGCGACTAATGGAGCCTCTGGACCTATGACAACGATATCAATAGCGTGAGCCTTTACAAACGCGGCCACCTCAGTGGCACTTTCAATGTCCAGCGAAACGTTCTCTCCCAGCGCGGCCGTGCCACCATTGCCGGGGGCAATGAATAGTTTTTCGCACTTCGTGCTTTGAACGATTTTATGGGATAAAGCGTGTTCGCGGCCGCCTGAGCCTAATACCAATACATTCATGATGGGTGTGATTAGACGGCAAAAATAACCCGAAATAGTGGGTTGGGAAAGGTGTTCGTTAATTAAGACTCACGCGAATAAAGCCA
>NYXD01000138.1 GCA_002685435.1 Cryomorphaceae bacterium
AGGATGTCGTTCTCTGAAAGATCAATTACAAAGGCATGGCAAAACTTGCTTCATTAGTGTATACCATTACTGCTCGATCGGCGAACTATGTGGGCTTAATCTTTCAGAGAACGACATCCTCTGAACAAAAGGCGACGCCGAATTTCTCAGTTACATTGGGCGTGGTACCTGACTACCTTTTCGGTGGCCCTGGTCTTAGAATTGACGGTGCAACAGAAGGCCGACCCGGTGCGAATGCGGGACTAGAGGCGGGTGACGTTATTTTGAAGATAGGCGACATTGCTATTGATGATATTTATGCCTACATGACAGCATTAGGTGCGTTTAAGAAGGGGGATACGACTTCTATCAGCTATTCGAGGGATGGCAACGTTATTGAATCGGAAATTACATTCTAATGGAAGTTCAATCTGAAACATACCCGAAAGTAGCGGTTATAGGTGGGGGCTCTTTTGGAACTGCCGTAGTAAAAATGGTAAGTGAAAACACAGGTCTTTGCCACTGGTGGATGCATAATGAAGAGAGTGCGGCACATATTCGGGAGTATCACCATAATCCACGTTACCTCTCTTCGGTAGCTTTTGATAAAGGAACTGTAGAGATCTTTACGGATATTAATTCCGCTATAGCAGGTTGTGATATTGTCATCTTCGCCGTTCCAAGCGCCTTTGTTAAAGAGGTGTTGTCGAATATGAATAAAGGTGCGCTTGATGGAAAACTGGTGTGTTCGACCATAAAGGGCATTATTCCAGACGAGAACATGATTGTTGGAGAATACCTTCGAGAGGTAGTTGGCGTGCCGGAAGACCACATTGTGGTCATTACTGGCCCTTGTCATGCAGAAGAAATAGCACTGGAGCGTTTAAGTTTTCTGACAGTTGCGGCTTTAGACGCAAGCGTATCTAAAAAGGTAGCAAGCGTTTTACAGAGTCACTACGTAAGATGCACGCTCAGCAAGGACATCTACGGTACAGAATACGCTGCGGTGATGAAGAACATCTATGCTATCGCGGCAGGGATGTGCCACGGTTTAGGTTACGGAGATAATTTTCAAGCGGTACTTATTTCGAATGCAGCGCGGGAGATGCGCCGCTTCATGAAGAGTACGTGTGAAGGTCGAATCAATATTAAAAAGAGTGCCTATTTAGGCGATTTATTAGTGACCTGTTACAGCCAATTTTCTAGAAACCGAATGCTTGGGAACATGCTCGGTAAAGGCTATACCGTCAAAAGCGCAAAAGCTGAGATGACCATGATTGCTGAGGGCTATTATGCAGCCGCCTTGGTGGCAAAAATTCGAAAAAAGCAGGAGGTTAGAATGCCTATTGTCAAAGCCGTTTATGAGGTGATGTATGAAGGAAAATCTGCGAAAAAGACCATGGCGAAATTGGCCCAAAAATTAACCTAAGGTTACGCAAACTTACACAGTGGCATTGCGTTAGTATAGTAGACTCACGATGATAATGACTAAAGTTTTCAAGACCTTACTTCTGCTATGTTTCACTTCGGCACTAACTGCGCAGAACCCCAGTTCTATTCTCCAAAAAGCAGAAGCTAAATTATCGGGTGCAGATCTCTCTGCTGAGGTCAGTATTCGTACCGTCCGCCCTCGCTGGGAACGCACCATGGAAGCGAAAATTTGGAATCAGGGATTAGATAAAACCATGATTTTAATCACCGGACCGGCGCGTGAAAAAGGAACCGCATTTCTTCGCAACGGTGAAGACGTTTGGCATTTTGTGCCAGGCATCAAAAAAATTGTTGCGCTACCGGCGGCAATGGTACAGAGCTGGATGGGTACGGATTTCACGAACGATGCGTTGATTAACGCGGGTTCATTGGTTGAAGATTATACCGCGAGTTTACTGGGTATAGTATCTGTGAATGGCACGAACTGTTTTAAAATCGCACTAACACCTAAGGCAGATGCAGCGGTAGTTTGGGGTCAGGTAGTGACATTCATATCTGTGGACGAATTTCTCCAATTGCGTACAGAGTTTTACGATGAAGAAGAATACCTAATCACTACCCTCGAAGCGACGGAAATCAAATCTTTTGGGAATAGAACATTGCCTTCAGTATTGCGGATCACCCCAGCTGAGGAAGAGGGGAAATTTACCGAAATGACCTACAAGGCACTCAACTTCAACCCGACTTTTGATGAAGGATTTTTCGAGCGCAGTAATATGAAAAGGGTCGAATAATGTTCAAATTGGCCTGGCGCAACATATGGCGTAATAAAGGAAGAAGCATTATCACTATAGCTGCTGTTATGTTTTGTGTGATTTTCGCTGTAGTCCTTCGCAGCTTTCAAGTGGGTGTATGGGAACACATGGTCGGTGATATCGTCGCAAACAATTTTGGCTATCTACAAGTACATCAAAAGGGATTTTGGGGAGACCAGAGTCTGGATTTGAGTATGGACGAGACAACATTGGACTGGGATAAAATGGAAAATGTACCCGGTGTTCGTGCTCTTGTACCCAGGCTGGAGAGCTTTTCTTTAGTAAGTACAGGTGAAAGCAATAGGGGCAGTTTGGTGTTGGGTATTCGTCCCGAGGAGGAATTGTCCGGTTTACGGCTAACGGACCAATTGATTGATGGTCGCCTCTTCGCACCGGCCTCTAATGAAGTGGTTGTTTCGCAGGGACTTGCGGAATATTTACACGTGGCGGTTGGGGATTCTCTTATGTTTTTGGGGCAAGGTTATCGTGGGGCAAGCGCTTACGGCCAATTCATGGTAGCGGGGATTGCTAAAATTTCGAATCCTGAACTCAATAAACAGCTTGTCGTCTTGCCCCTAGAGACGGCCCAGTGGATGTACAATGCCACGGGGCTATTAACGACAGTAGTAGTAGATTTAGAACCAAATGCGGATTTCGCAGAAGTCAAAGCGGCACTCGAGCTATTATTAAGATCAGATTTCGAATTACTAGACTGGGAACAACTGTTTCCAGAATTGGTCCAAACCATTGAAGCAGATATGGCCGGTGGTCAAATATTTGTGACCATTCTGTACTTTATTATATCCTTCGTATTGCTGGGGACGGTTATCATGATGGTAAGTGAACGCGAGCGTGAGTTTGGTATTTTGGTGAGTATAGGCATGCGTAAAACGACGTTGGCTGCGGTGACGGTTTTGGAAAATTTAATGCTGCTCGTCGGCGGCGCTGTAGTGGGAATGGCCGTCGTTAAACCGGTCCAATTTTACTTTAAATACAACCCCATCGATCTAAGTGGGCAGATGAAGGAAGCTATTGAGCAATTCGATTTTGAACCCAAACTGTATACCACCACCTCTTTCATTATTAATTTGAATCATGGTGCCATCGTCTTCGTTATAGGTGTCTTGGTAAGCAGCTATGCCGTCTGGAAAATCATGAAGTTGAACCCGGTAAAAAGTATGCGCGCATGATTTTTAAGGTGGCTTGGCGAAACATCTGGCGTGCAAAGGTGCGCTCCTTTATCGTAATTGGGTCCATTGCGGTAGGAATTTGGGCGGGTTTGCTCATCATAGGTTTCTCTTTCGGAATGAATAATGAGCGTACGGCGTCGGCCATTGGAACGACCACCGGACATGCGCAGATTCACCATGAAGATTTCGATGCCGAACCGTTATCCACTGCTGTGGTCGCGGATTCCTCCACTGTAGTTGCCCTTCGTAAAACGGTAGAAGCTTTGCCATTTGTAAGTGGCACCGCACAGCGTACAGTATTAGGCGGAATGATTAATTCTACCAAAAGTGCTCGCGCAGTTCGGATTATGGGCATTTGGCCAGAAGAAGAGCGCCTTCAAACGACTTTGGCCGACTACATGGTAGAAGGTGATTTCTTTGAAGCTGCCGGTCGCAATCGACTGGTGATCGGCGAAAAATTAGCGAAACGATTAGGATTAAAATTGCGTAGTAAAGTGGTCCTCACTTTTCAAGATTCAGAAGGCAATCTTAGCAGAGCATCTTTCCGAATTTCAGGGATCTATAAAACATTAAATGCCACTTGGGATGAGTTTCACCTGTATGTGCATCATCAGGATTTAGAAAATACGCTGGGCGCTCCATTAGTACATGAAGTATTAGTGCGTTTTGAGGAAACTGTAGATACCGAAGAAAAAGCGGGTGCATTGGCAGCTGCTATACCTGAAGGATTGGCGGTGAAGTCCTGGAAACAGGTTCGTCCTGAATTGGGCTTTGCGGATGATATGATGGCCATTATGCTCGTATTGGTATTAGGTATTATCATGATGGCACTGTTGTTCGGTATTATCAACAACATGCTTATGGCCATATTGGAACGCCGCAGAGAACTGGGCATGCTTATGGCTGTAGGAATGAATAAGCGCAAGCTATTTTTAATGATCCTAGTTGAAACATTGATGTTAGGGTTTGTTGGTGGTCCTATCGGGATCTTTCTTGGCGATCTGAGTACACGTGCCATGATGCGCATCGGGATAGATTTATCCAGTAAGCAAGACGGCTTAGCAGAATTAGGCGTGCAGAGTATCATTTATCCTGAAATCGTTCCCAGCTATTACCTCATTATTGCTGTAATGGTAATAACAACGGCTTTGATTGCCTCCATTTTACCCGCAATTAAAGCGCTTAAATTGAATCCAGTAGAAGCCATTCGTGGTCATTAAGTTATGAGTAAACCTGTTATCGAAGTTAAAAACCTAGAAAAGGTCTATGAGGGCGCTGTTCCTGTGCACGCCGTGAACGGTATTAGTCTTACCATAACGCAAGGCGAGTTTACGGCGCTCAAGGGGCCGTCGGGCTGTGGGAAAACTACTTTGCTCAATATGCTCGGGGGGCTAGACCAGCCAACGGCAGGATCTATTGCTATTGGAGGGGTGGACATTACTACGCTGAGTGAAAATGCATTGATCGACTTTAGATTGCGCAATATTGGATTTGTCTTTCAAGCCTACAATCTTATACCGGTGCTTTCTGCCCAGGAAAATGTAAGTTTTATTATGCTTCTCCAAGACAGGCCAAAGGAGGAACGTGAAGCGCGTGCGCAGCAATTGCTCGAAGCAGTTGGATTGAAGGGTAAGGAAGATAAAAGACCAGGCCAGCTTTCAGGCGGTCAACAGCAGCGCGTTGCCGTTGCCAGGGCCTTGGCTTCGAAGCCTCAATTTGTTTTGGCCGATGAACCTACGGCAAATCTTGATTCGCAGAGTACGGCAAACCTATTAGATATTATGGAGCAGTTGAATAAAGAAGAGGGAATGACCTTCGTTTTCGCAACCCACGATGATCGTGTTATTAAAAAAGCGCGCCGAATCATTAGTATCGAAGATGGAAAAGTTCTCAGCGACGACTAAAGCCTTATTTTAGGGTCATGGATCCTAAATTTCTACCGTACACACCCTGGCCAGTTTCTGATACAGATGCTCTTGCGTTGTTTGAAAACTTTGAAACGGCACTTCAAACTAGACGTAGCCTACGTATGTACAGCAAAAAGCCAGTCTCTCGAACGATGGTAAAACGTCTTATCGGTTTAGCGGCTTCCGCGCCTTCAGGGGCAAACAAACAGCCTTGGCATTTTGTCGCAGTGCAAAACTCGGAGGTAAAGAGAAAAATACGTGAAGCTGCAGAAGAGGAAGAAAAAGCTTTCTACGGGGGCCGTGCAACTGAAGAATGGCTCGAGGATCTCAAACCGTTTGCTACCGATTGGGAAAAGCCATTTTTAGAGGATGCGCCTTGGCTCATCGTGGTTTTCCGAAAGAATTACGATGTTGAAGCTAACGGATCGAAAGCGAAGAATTATTACGTGCAAGAGAGCGTAGGCATTGCTTGTGGATTCTTAATAGCCGCCATACATGCTGCTGGATTAGTCACTTTGACACACACACCATCTCCGATGGGCTTTCTCTCCGAAATTTTGGGCCGTCCCTCAAATGAAAAGCCCTTTTTACTTTTACCCGTAGGGTATGCGGCCGATGGCGCAGAAGTGCCGGATATTTCTAAGAAAGGGTTAGACGAAATCAGTGATTTTATCTGACCTTTGAAGAAAATTACACCACTATGTTTGAAGGAACGTCTGTACAATTTGTCGTAGATGCTGATGAGGTTCGTCAGGAGCTCAAAGCAGCCCAATTGAATTGGCCTATTGTAAAGATTTTAGGTCAAGAGGATGAAGAAGAAAAAGATCCTGAAGATATGAGCGTTAGTGGTGAAGGCGTGGCCATTTATATTGATAGTATTGAAGTGATTCTCAAAGAACGCATTGAAAAGGCAAAAGACATCGTTGCTACAGTAGCACGTATGATTCAATATTTCAACGAACGCGACGAAACCGCCGTTCTCTTCTTTCATGTCAGCTGGGAGACCTATTTGATCGACGAAAAATAGGAAGTAAGAATGCCTGCTTTTGAGTGACCAACGACCTCCTGTAATTGCTCAGGAGTAGCAGCTTTAATATTCTTAACGCTTTTAAAAACCTTGATAAGGTCTTTAATGGTTTCTGGACCAATCCCCTTAACCCCTTCTAGTTCACTTTTAAAAGCGCCCTTGCTTCGGCGTGAACGATGGTGATTTAAACTGAATCTGTGTGCTTCATCCCTAGCTTGCTGAATTATTTTCAAGGTTTCGGAACGTTTGTCTAAATGCAACGGATATGGATCCCCAGGGAAATAGAGTTCTTCTAGTCTTTTTGCAATACCGATGATGGTGATTTTTCCGCGTAGTCCTAGTCGCTCTAAAGCTTTGAGTGCAGCGCCTAATTGGCCTTTGCCTCCATCAATCACAATAAGCTGTGGCAATGGCTCGCCTTCTTCTTGCAGTCGACGGTATCTGCGGTGCACCACTTCTTCCATGGAAGCATAGTCGTCAGGACCCTCTACCGTTTTGATATTGAATTTCCGGTAGTCCTTTTTTGAAGGTTTACCTTCTTTAAATACAACACAGGCACTCGCCGGATTTGTCCCTTGAATATTTGAATTATCAAAACACTCAATATGTCTGGGTTCAACAGGCATGCGCAAGTCTTGCTTCATTTGTGTCATAATGCGTTTCACATGGCGGTCGGGATCAACAATCTGAATGTTCTTCAGTTTTTCTTGACGGAAATACATGGCATTTTTAATGCTCAATTCAATGAGTTTACGTTTTTCACCTTTCTGTGGAACGGTAAATGTGCTTCCCTCTATGAGCAGATTAACCGGATGTGAAGTATAGATTAGACGCGAGGTAGAGCCAAAGAGAGAGCGGATTTCAGGAATTGCGATATGAAGAAAATCCTGCGGCTCTTCTTCCAATTTTTTCTTGATTTCTACGGTATAACTCTGGACAATGGCTCCTTCAATAACCTGCAAGTAGTTCACGTAACCAAACTCAGCGTCCATACTAACACTATATACGTCGATGTTGGTGAGTTGGTTACTTACCACTGTACTCTTTGCGGCATATTTTTCTAATGC
>NYXD01000120.1 GCA_002685435.1 Cryomorphaceae bacterium
AAATCCCTGGACAATAATGTTCGAGTCTTTATTGACTAATACGCTCATGTAGATGGTTTTTCTGTGAGTTTGGCACAAATGTACTACCCAAGCTTCAATGGATTTCCCTTCTTTTCAAATTTCTTTGCTCATTACTTAACGACGTATCTTTACGGCATGCTTAGAGACGATATCATCTGTGCACTTTCGACGCCACAAGGTGTGGGAGCACTAGCCATCATTCGAGTCAGCGGGGCCAATTCAAAGCGCCTCCTCTCTCCTTATTTCCATTCAAAGCGCGTTAATAAGTCGGGCTTTACATCACATGTAGCCTACTTCGGGGACTACAGTATAGCCGGGGAGCACATCGATGAAGTACTCATCACCTATTTTGAAGACGGAAAAAGCTTTACAGGCGAAGAGAGTTTTGAGATCAGCAGCCACGGCTCACCCTACATTATCGGGCGTATCATAGAGAGCTTATTACATGCAGGAGCCCGTCTTGCTGATCCCGGAGAATATACTATGCGTGCTTTTATGAACGGCAAAATGGATTTAGCCCAAGCGGAAGCAGTTGCGGATCTCATCCACGCCGAAAATAAAACAATGCATGATGTGGCTTTACGCCAGTTAAAAGGAGGTCTCTCAAATGAAATTACACTCTTTCGTGAGGATTTGGTGCATTTCGCATCAATGATTGAATTGGAATTGGACTTCAGTGAAGAAGATGTAGAATTCGCATCTCGAGACCAATTGCTAAAAATGCTGCATGGTCTTCTCCAAAAAGTTAGCGCACTCATCGATAGTTTTAAATACGGAAACGCTATTAAAAAAGGGATTGCAACAGCCATTCTAGGTGCCCCAAATGCGGGTAAATCCACCTTATTAAATGCACTCCTAGGTGAGGATAGAGCAATCGTTAGTGCTATTGCTGGCACAACACGAGATACTGTGGAGGACACATTTAACTTCGGTGGACTAACGTACCGACTTATTGATACTGCAGGAATTCGAGATACCGAAGATTATGTAGAGCAAATAGGTATTCAAAAAGCATTTGAACAGGCTGAAAAAGCGGACGTCATTTTTTACCTGATTGACGCGACAGCGGCTGAGGTTGACCTAGAGCTGCGACTCGCACATATAAAAACGAGCGCTCCTCAAGCCCATTTGTTCGTTTGCATCAATAAACTAGACCAAGCCTCCGCAGCACCTATTAAAGAGCGATTGAAACAGATCGATTGCGAGATCTTTGATATTGCTGCTAAAAATAAGACAGGACTCACTGAGCTTCTCAACGCATTGAAGGCCGCTACTGCCTGGTCTGCCAATTCATCCTCACAAACCATCGTAACCAATGCACGCCATGCTGATGCACTGCGTCGAACCGCAGAAGCACTTCAAAAAAGTATTGAGGCCGTAGAATTGAGCATTCCGGGGGATTTGCTTGCTCAAGACCTTAGACTAGCTTTAGACGGGCTTGGAGAGATTACAGGTACCATTTCTACGGATGACCTTTTAGCAAACATCTTCAGCAAATTCTGTATCGGGAAGTAAACTACCACACAAAGGCATGAAAAAAGACATTCTTATTCCAGAGGTTAAAAACGTTTACGTAGCGGCAGTTTTAATGACTGATGATACAGGTGATCAGCAATGGTGGATTCATTTAATCAACGACAGCAGTAGCCCATTAGAAAACGTAATGATTCAAAGTCGAGGCTACAGTAATTTAGATACGAAGTCTGGTGTGAAAACTGCTACGCTCAGAAAGGTCATAAAAGTCTTACCGGCGAAGTCTGCAGCTAAACTGGAACCAATAATGTCTGAAGTATTCCACCTTTTCAATGAGTATTGGGTAACCTTTTTTGAAGAAAACACACTAAAAGATCGCAAATTCATTTTTGGTCCGTATACTATCGAAGCTGCAATCAAAGAAGATTTGCCAGTGCTACGGGATAAAGGAATTCTCGTGCGTTAATTGGATTTTTCAGTATAATCCTGTCCTTTTCTCACTCTGTGCCAAACTACCCAAGCCAGTGTTGCATTAAGCAAGTAAAAAGCGTATTTAGCGACATACGCTATGTTGCCGAAAAGAACATTTTGATAAAGCTTTAAAATATTATAGACCTGCCAGCTTGCCCAAGAGTCAGCATACATCCGTGGCGTATTAAGAATGCCAGAATAGGTGATTCCTGTAATGATTGCGGTAATAGAGAATTTAGCCAAGTTATCGCCTAAGGGCGCACGTAAAAAATCCGTAAATCCTATATAGTTTAAAGCGATTCCTAGCACAAACGCAACGGCAATATTAATAAAGTAAATGGAATCGATTTTTCTAGGAATTCGATCCTTCCTTTTTTTCCAATACAGGTAGGATACACCAGCGCCTAAAAAGGAAATCGGGTACGTTAGAAATGCAGCGTCATTACCTAAGTAATAATCGACAAAAGCCGAATTTACCGCTGTAAGTAAACCAATCAGATTGCCAATATTATTTCTTTTTGTCACTAGACGGGTAACCATCATGGAACCAGCTGCGCCAAAGGTTGAAAATATTCCTATGGGTAGGTCTTGACGAACCGTCTTATGAAAACCTAAAGCAAAGGATATAACAAGAACTAGGAGCACCCCAATGGCGTCCATCCACTTGCTTTCTGTAATCTCTTGTAATCTTCTACCCCGTTCCACTGTACTAAATTGAGTTCCAAAAGTAATTGGAATGCTTAGACTTAAAGTTGTTTTTACTGGAAAAATCGTACTAACAAAAAAAACGCCCTGCGCTATCAATAACACAAGGCGTTCTTTACTATTCGGTTTCTTTTGAAAAATTTATTCCTTAATAAAACGGATCCATTGATGGTGGTTTTCTAGAACCAGATAATAGAGTCCAGGAGATAACGAAGAAATTGAAATATGATCGGATGTCTCTTTAATAGTACCCTTTTGGACTGCCTTTCCAACGAGATCGTAAATTTTGAATTCCGAACCACCAAGAGTTAAGTTTTTCAAAAATAACCTATCTGTAGCGGGGTTAGGATAAGCGTCGACTTGTCTCGTTTGCTCCTCTTGAATTCCTATTGGATTACCCACTAAAAATTTAGATTGACGGTACCCAACGTTCGGAGGGCACGGCCCAGTGGTAGATAATTCCACTGTTTGGGCAACGGGCATTGGGTAACCGCCTACCCACCATTGCCATTGCTCTAGAAATAAGTTACAAGTGGGTGATCCAGTTTGTCCGTCATTCCACGTTCGTGTATTGTAAACTAATAAAGCATTACTATGCACTGTCCCGTCGGGCATGGTAAGGGTTCCAGAAGCCAAGGCTTCTGAATATGATGCATCATCTCTTTCCATGCTGGGGGGGCATCCATTACATGTGAATGAAATGTTTAACTCCGAATCGGTGCTAGTATTACCAACAGCAAAAGGATAAGTATGCAATACCAGTGGGTTTGTATAGGATGTCGTTATTACGGACATTTCACCATGAAAAGTATACTCAGTAGCATCAAATCCTAGAAAAAATATTCCTCCATCCTCATATTTTACGTGAGTGGCATTTGGATAATTCGTGGAATATGATGTTGATGAAATGGGTTCAAACGTCACCGTTCCAGTAGCATCAGTAGTGGTATTTGAAAAATCCCAATTCCCTTGACTTGAATGGGGTACGGTATCCGCCTTGATAGAAAGAGGGTACGTTACTCCCGCCGAAGGTAAAGTAGGCATAGTTAGTGTTTGTCCTCCTAGGGACATTCCAATCAGAGAAAATAGACTAAGTAGTAATTTGCGCATAATTTGATAAGGTTTTGTTTTTACTAAACTACTTAAATTTGATGACACGTAAAAATATCAATCAGTTCATATTCAACACGTTACTAAACAGAATCAACAACAAAAAATGAAAATAATACACGAGACGATAAAATTCGTTCAGCAGACCTTAGTTCACGCCGAAGGCGGACACGATTGGTTTCACATTGAACGTGTATGGAAAAATGCCGATACTATTGCAAAAGGAGAACGATGCGATCAAGAAATAGTGGCCTTAGCTGCCCTACTGCACGATATAGCAGATTCCAAGTTTCACTCAGGCGATGAAACAGTTGGTCCGCGGGTAGCGAGGAACTGGCTTGTTTCAAAAGGCTATCCAAAGGAGAAGCTAGAACATGTCATCGCTATTATTGAAAATGTAAGCTTCAAAGGAGGTCATAATGAGCGTAATCATTCAAGTATTGAGCTTGATGTTGTACAAGATGCAGACCGGTTAGACGCTATTGGAGCCATCGGTATTGCACGGGCTTTCAATTACGGTGGATTTAAAAATCGAACCATTTACGATCCGGATATCGCCCCTAACCTGAATATGTCGAAAGAAGAATATAAAAATTCTACAGCCCCTACGATTAATCATTTTTATGAAAAACTACTTCTACTGAAAGATCGTATGAATACTCAAACGGGCAAGGATATGGCAGCAGAGCGACACCGCTTTATGAAAACCTATTTGGACCAATTTTATGCAGAATGGGACGGCTTGCGCTAATTCTATCGTAATTTGCCATTACCTAAACAACAACGCGCATGACATTTCGAATTTTACATCGGTATTTGGGCTATTTCTTAGCCGGCATTATGATGGTCTATGCTTTAAGCGGTATAACCCTTATTTTCAGAAAAACGGACACATTTAAAGTTTCGGTACAGAAAGAAATGATTGTAGAATCAGGACTTGACGCTGATGCATTAGGAGAAACACTTAGAATTCGAAACTTAACTCCTATCGACAATGATGGCACCATGCTGGTCTTTGAACAGGGCGTTTATAATACGGTCACTGGTGAGACGAAATACACAACTAAAAAATTGCCTACCTGGCTCGATAGTTTGACCCATTTACACAAAGCCACCACAGAAGATCCGTTGTATTATTTTAATATATTTTTTGGGTTCGCCTTGCTATTTATGGCGATTTCCAGTTTTTTCATGTTTGCCAAATCGTCTGTGATTTTTAAAAAGGGGTTATGGTTCACGCTCGGCGGAATCATTCTAGTAATTATCATGCTGTATGTCTGAGGATAAAGTAACATCACGTCAAGGCTTCGCTATCGGCGGAGGTTTAATGTTTGGTACAGGCCTAGGCTTTTTTATGATTCCGTATTTAGGAGGAACTGCTGTAGTTGGGGGAATAATTGCCGGTTTAGGTGCTGGTCTGCTGACTGCAGCCTTTATGAAGAATAAATTATGAAACTCTTAGTATTCTTTATTTTGAATTTTGGGGCTTTAGCACTGGGCAGCTACCTCATGGGAGAAGGTCCTATGGGCAGTTGGTATTCCGATCTCAACAAAGCGCCATGGACTCCTCCGGGTTGGGTATTCGGGGCAGCATGGACCATAGTAATGGTTTGTTTAAGCATCTTTATGAATAAAGCATTTCAGATTGAAGCCTTACGCACCAGCATATTGTGGATTTATGGAATTCAATTAGCGTTAAACATCCTGTGGAATCCACTGTTTTTCAATCTTCATTTGACTGGACTCGCCCTTATTGAGATTATTACTCTTGTATTTGTCGTCGGTTTTATGGCCTTGAAAGCCAAACCCTATTTACCGCAAGCGACTTGGTTACTCACGCCTTATGTAATGTGGCTGTGTATCGCAATAACTCTCAACGCATATGCCCTACAGAACAATTAAGGTAAAAACTATCCTATTTCTTCTTGGGGCGATTGTAGGGTTGCCTTTACTGTTTATGGTAGGATGTAAGTCACTTGTTAAAACGATTTACCACAGTATGGATTGTGACCAATTCAATATTGACCACATTGAATTACGCACGGGAATAGATGTTCCAAAAATTAGAAGAAAGTATTGTCAACTTAAAGACAGTACACGTACGGTTGAATTCGAGGTACTGCTAAATTCCGAAGAATTAAAATCCTACAGTGCAAAATATTTTAATTGGGAAGCACCTTTATTTACGGCGGAAGGGCGCCGCAGCGATAGCAAATGGCAAGCCAGTTTAGATACATCGACTAGAGCACTTATTTTTAATGTCTATTATTTTGGCAATGAGTGATCTGGAAAAACATTACGTCAATCGGTCCAGCTGGATACGTGCCGCCGTTTTAGGTGCGAATGATGGGATACTCAGTGTTTCTAGTATTGCTGTGGGTGTTGCTTCGGCAAGTACTTCAGAGGCACCAGTTGTCATAGCTGCATTGGCCGGCTTAGTGGCTGGGGCGCTGAGTATGGCTGCAGGAGAATATGTAAGCGTTAGTTCCCAATCGGATATAGAACAAGCAGATTTAGCACGGGAAAAAAAGGAACTTGAAGAAATGCCGGAAGTCGAAGAGCGTGAATTGGCAAAAATTTACGTGAGTCGCGGCCTTACTGAAGAAACTGCTGCTGAAGTTGCGCGTCAATTGCACGAACACGATGCTCTCGAAGCACATGCACGGGACGAATTAGGCATTAACGAAATGACGGCCGCACAACCTTTGCAAGCGGCAGGCGCAAGCGCGTTAAGTTTTTTGATTGGCGGTCTTTTCCCTTTTGGGCTTATTTTCATCTTTCCACTGGATCAATTGTATTGGGTAGAATACGTCTTTAGTATTTCGTTTCTAGGGCTTCTCGGAGGCATAAGTGCGCGAATTGGTGGCAGTAATGCTTGGAAAGCTGTGGTTCGCATCACCGTTTGGGGTACCATTACCATGGGACTCAGCGCGTTGGTTGGAAGTTGGGTCCAAATAGGGCTTTAGCCTTACCTTTGTCTCATGGCAACACGAATAAACAAATACCTGAGTGAAATCGGTCACTGTTCGCGAAGAGGCGCTGATAAGTTGCTCGAACAAGGGCGAATTACTATCAACGGTGCTGTCCCAGAATTAGGCGAAAAGGTTCAAGAAGGCGATGTGGTTGCCGTTGACGGTAAGGTTGTCGGTGAACGTACGGAAAAACATGTCTATATCGCTGTGAATAAGCCGCGAGGCATTGTTTGTACGACGGACCGGCGAGTCGAAAAAGACAATATCGTCGACTTTGTGGGCCATCGTCAGCGTATCTTCCCTATCGGCAGGTTGGATAAGCCTTCGGAAGGGCTAATTCTTATGACCAGTGACGGAGACATTGTCAATAAAATATTACGTGCAAGAAATAATCATGAGAAGGAATACGTCGTCACTGTGCACAAGCCAATCACACAAGAATTTATCACCCGTATGCGCAATGGTGTGCCTATTTTAGATACCGTCACACGCAAATGCCACGTTGAACAGATTGGCCCTAAGACATTTAGGATCGTTCTTACACAGGGTTTGAATAGACAAATTCGTAGAATGAGCGAATATTTGGACTATCGAGTAACAAAACTCAAGCGCGTTCGAATCATGAATATTGAGCTTGATTTACCGGTCGGCGCTTGGCGTGATTTGAAAAGGCATGAATTGCAAACACTAAATAGACTGTGTGAATCCAGTAGTAAAACACATTTTTAATGGATCTATTAAGCGCAAATATTCAATACATTCCCTTGCATGCTGAAGATCCTATGAAAGCAGTAGATGAAGCCATTGCATTAATACAGTCGGCCGGTATATCGTATGAGGTAGGAGCCTTCGGCACCAGTGTGGAAGGGAATGCAGATGTCGTTAAAGACTTAATTCACAACCTTCTAAAGAGCGCCATCTCAAAAGAATTTTTACTGAATGTTCAATACCATGTGGGTGGGGACAAACTCAGCAATGAAGAGAAGGTTGCAAAGTTCAGATAGTCCCTTGAAATAGGCGAGTTGAACACTATATTTGCGGCCGATTAATCGAACACTCTAAAACGTCGAATATGTCTAAGATTCTGTACACAAAAACAGATGAAGCCCCAGCACTAGCTACCTACAGCTTCTTACCTATAGTAAAAGCATTTACTGCAAAGGCTGGGATTGAAGTGGAAACGAGAGATATCTCTTTAGCAGGTAGAGTTCTAGCAACGTTCCCTGACCATTTAAATGAGGAGCAGCGTATTGCCAATGATTTAGTGGAATTGGGAGAATTAGCGAAAACTCCGGAAGCAAACATCATCAAGCTTCCCAATATCAGTGCTTCTATTCCTCAACTCAAGGCGGTTATCGCTGAACTGCAGGCTGCAGGTTTCGCTGTTCCGAACTATCCGGAAAACACGACTACCGCTGAAGAAAGAGACGTTAAAGGTCGTTACGATAAAATCAAAGGTTCTGCCGTGAATCCTGTTCTTAGAGAGGGAAATAGTGATCGCCGCGCACCAAAGGCTGTTAAAAATTACGCACGCAAGCATCCGCACAGCATGGGCGAATGGTCTGCTGAAAGCGCGAGTCATGTAAGCAGTATGACCGAAGGTGATTTTTTCGGAACAGAAACCAGTACCACTCTTGAAGAAGATTGTACTGCCCTAATTCGTTTCACAAAAAGTAATGGTGAAGTTGAAATTCTAAAGGAATCACTACCCTTACTTGCTGGCGAAATCATTGATACAGCCACGATGAATATCGCGAAGCTAAAAGTATTTTTAGCCGAGCAAGTGGCTGATGCAAAAGCCAAAGGCGTTTTGTTTTCGTTACACATGAAAGCCACTATGATGAAGGTGAGTGATCCCATTATGTTTGGAGTAGCTGTGGAGGTGTTTTTTAAAGACGTATTCTCAGAATATGCTGAAGATTTTGCTGATTTAGGCGTAGATGTTCGTAATGGACTGGGTGATGTTTACACAAAGATTGGCCAATTGCCAGAGGCTAAACGTGAAGAAATAGAACGGGCTCTAGAAACTGCCATAACAAATGGTCCAGACCTGGCGATGGTAAATTCAGATAAAGGAATTACCAACCTACATGTGCCTAGTGATGTAATCATAGACGCGTCGATGCCTGCAATGATCCGTACATCAGGGAGAATGTGGGATAAGGACGGTAAAGCACGTGATACAAAGGCAATCATTCCAGACCGTTCTTACAGCGGAATTTATCAAGCCACGATCGATTTCTGTAAGGAAAATGGTGCACTCGACCCCACTACCATGGGATCTGTGAGCAACGTTGGTTTAATGGCCCAAAAAGCAGAAGAGTACGGCTCACACGACAAAACCTTCCAGATGCAAGATGCAGGTCGTGTTGAAGTTGTGGTTGGTGATACGGTCTTACTCAGTCAAGAAGTAAAATCGGGCGATATTTTCCGCATGTGTCAGGTTAAAGACGCCCCTATTAAAGATTGGGTAGGATTAGCAGTACGTCGTGCACGTGCGACGCAAATGCCTGCCGTTTTTTGGCTAGACGATGAACGTGCACATGACCGTGAATTGATCAAAAAAGTAGGGGCATACCTTCCAGAGCACGACACAGAAGGCTTAGACCTGTTTATTATGTCTCCGATCGAAGCCACAACGTTTAGTTTAGAGCGCATTGTTCAAGGATTGGATACCATTTCTGTTACTGGAAATGTTTTGCGCGATTACCTCACTGACCTCTTCCCTATCCTCGAGGTAGGTACATCCGCTAAAATGCTCTCCATCGTTCCTTTAATGAACGGCGGTGGTTTATTTGAGACGGGGGCTGGCGGATCGGCACCTAAACACGTGGAACAGCTTACGAAAGAGAACTACTTACGTTGGGACAGCTTAGGGGAATTCCTTGCATTGGGCGTGAGTCTAGAACATTTTGCAGAGAAAGACGGCAATGAGAAAGCAGCGGTGTTATCGCGCACTCTGGACGATGCTACGTCTAAATTCTTAGATACAGATAAGAGTCCTACAAGACGATTGGGTGGGATTGACAACCGTGGTTCACACTTCTATTTGGCATTGTATTGGGCACAAGAGTTGGCCAATCAAAATGACAATGCCGAACTAAAAGCAACCTTTGCTTCATTCGCGGAAACGCTGACAGCAAAAGAAAGTACCATAGTCGAGGAGCTCATTGCAGTACAAGGCAAAGCAGCAGATATTGGTGGCTATTATTTCATGAACGATGAAAAAGCCACCGCAATCATGCGTCCGTCTCAAACTTTGAATCAATGCATTGATTCGTTCTAAGATCTGAACAACGCACATGAAAAGAAAAACCCGGCGCCACAGGCGCCGGGTTTCTTTTTACCGCATATCGCGACCGCGGATGTGGCGCACGATCTGGTTAACGCTGTTTCGCAAAGGCGAAAGTCAGTGGAATATGTAAACGTTTAGCCCAACTCTTCTCATCGTGCGCTGCACCCGGAAACTTTCGGGTAACCCAACGTCGTCCTGAAATAAAACCATTGGCCTCTAAAACCGTATTGACTTGATTTTGAAACGGCTCATACATTCTGTCAAGCGTCTCTGTTCCATAATCAAAGTAAATTTTCCCAATACGATCCGGTGTGATGTTTTCAGCAATGTAAGCCTGAAAAGCATGAGGCATCTCTTCATTTGGGCTAAAACCACCTGGCCAATGCGTACTCATACACAAGGCCGTACCAAAAACCTCAGGGTATTCCCCGATAGCATACATGCTCATGAGACCACCCATAGAACTCCCCGCTACCGCCGTCGCGCTCTTATCGGAGTAGACATGAAATGTCGTATCAACCAGCGGTTTCACAATATTTACCATATAATGTAAATACGCATCACTTTTGATAGGAAACGCCGTGTCGGATCCATACCGGGAAGCGATTTCCACCATGGTAGAATCTGAAAATTGCGCGCGCAGTGTTTTAAACGGCTTCTGCGGAAAATATTCAAAGTTTCGCGTGACACCACCGTGATGCAATGCCACAATAATGGTCGGTAATATTGTTTTTGTCGCAATAAGGCTGTCCATGATTTCATCCACACGCCATTCTTGATGGTTCCAGGTCGAATTTGCATCAAACAACATCTGGGCATCATACATATACAAAACGGCATGTTTGCGCTTACCATCGTAAGTGCTGGGCAGCCAAACGTCCAGCGGTCGCGCACTAAGTGTACCTTTCGTATGCGAGCTATCCAGTCGTAATAACGTTCCTGTAGATACCCCGCTGACGGTATCCCATTGCAACGTTGTAGTAGCCTTGCTTTGAGTAGAATTGCTGCTGCAACTCAACAAGGATAGGGCTACAAAAAGAGTCAAAAAGTAGGATTTCATAGGCTACTTTAAATCGAAAATGAGTGCTCCCATGGGTGCTATGGTGAGTGTTTCTTCAAGGGAAGTAGTTTCACCCGTCCAAACCTCAATCGCCGCTGAGAAGTCTTCAAGTCCTTGCTGGAATCGACTTAAATCAAGCGATACCTCCTCACTGTTTCGATTCAATACAATCATTTTGTGCTCATCTGCGAACGTTCTGAAATACACATAAACCTCGTTCTGCGGAATATAATGCAAGAGTGTGCCTATGTTCAAGGCGCACGACTCTCGGCGTAAATGAGCCAGTGATTGGATATAAGCAAACGCCTCTTTCTGCTGAGCAGTGAGCCCTTCTCCAGTAAAGGCATTTATCGGGTCTCCTTCCCAACCGCCGGGAAAATCTGATCGAATACTGCCATGGTCTTCACTTCCTGGATTGCCCATTAGAATTTCTGTACCATAGTAAAACTGTAATGTTCCACGAGTAGTAAAGAGAAATGCCATCGCCATCTTCCATTTGTCATAATCTTCGTCCAATTGCGTATAAATACGACTCATATCGTGATTGTCGGGGAAAATCATAATGTTGTTGACATCCCCATACATGTAGTCGTTCGTAAGACTTTCATAGATCTTCGTCATGCTGCTTCTCCATCCCGATTCGCCTTTCAATCCTTCTATAAGCGCTGATTGCAATGGAAAATCCATTACACTCGGTAGGTAGGTAGTATAATCGTCCATCTTCGCAGTACCCGCTTGCCAATAGCTGATCAAAGAGGGATCGCTCACCCACTCCTCTCCCACGATGTTAAAGTTGGGATATTCGTCTAAAACAGCTTTAGTCCAGTTCGCGAGAAACTGCTTTTCAGGATACGACCAGGTGTCCATCCGAATACCGTGCAGCCCTAAATATTCAACCCACCAAATAGAATTCTGAATCAGGTAACGGGCCAATTTTTCATTACGCTGATTCAAATCCGGCATCGTCTCCACAAACCATCCGTCCGTAAACTGCTTGCGGTCCACTTCCGCTGCATGCGGATCGAACCGACTCACCTTCATATGATTCGTCTGCGTAAATTCCGGCCATTGGTTAACCCAATCTTCACTAGGTAGATCGGCCATCCACGGATGAGAACTCCCTATATGATTGGCGACTTGGTCCATAATGAGACCAATGCCTTTTTCCTTCGCCTTATCGGCCAATTCTTTATAAAGCTCATTCGAACCGTACCTTGGATCTACTGCGTACAAGTCCGTCATCGCATACCCGTGATAACTGTATGATGGCATGTCATTTTCAAGCACTGGATTAAGCCATAAACTACTCACACCCAAATGCTTAAAATAATCTAAACTTTCAATAACGCCCGCTAAATCGCCGCCATGGCGACCGCCTTTTAACTCACGATTAGGACCTTCAAGCATTCCCTTGACGTAATCATTTCTTGGATCGCCATTGCGAAAACGATCTGGTGTCAAGAGGTATATGAAATCGGCTGACGAAAATCCTTTACGTGCTGCACTGCCTTCCTCGCGCGCTCCAATATGCACCATCAAACGACCAATTTTCTTGCCTTTCGTATTGCGAAAAACGAAGGTATGGTCACCAACACTTGCATCTGCAGGAATTTTAGCGGTAACAAACAAATAGTTTGGGCTTTCCAAGCCTACACTCTTCTGGACTTCAAGCGTCTTACTTTCTGCAATTAATTCTGAAATGTCTTTACCGTACACCATAAATTCTACGGTATTCATCTCCATTCCAACCCACCAGCTTTCGGGTTCAATTTTATGCAAACTCTGTCCCTGTGTGCCAAAGCACA
>NYXD01000139.1 GCA_002685435.1 Cryomorphaceae bacterium
AAAGCTGTGGAAAAAATAGACGACGCCATTTAAAACTCGACATAAAAAAACCCCGAGCGTTTGCCCGAGGTTCTTACGTTCTAAGAATGAATCCGTTTATTTCGATGCTGCGTATTTCGCTGCAACTGCCTCCCAATTAACCACATTCCAAAAGGCATTAATGTAATCTGGACGACGGTTTTGGTAGTTGAGGTAGTAGGCGTGTTCCCACACATCTAGACCCATTATCGGGTGACCACCACAACCAACGCCTGGCATTAATGTGTTGTCCTGATTTGCAGAAGAACACACTTCCAATACACCGTTATTCACACACAACCAGGCCCATCCTGAACCAAAGCGTGTCGCTGCTGCCGCGTTGAATTTTTCTTTTAATCCATCAAGCGAGCCAAAAGCCGCATCAATAGCTGCTGCTAATTCCCCTGTTGGTGCACCGCCGCCGTTTGGTGAGAGTGCTTCCCAGAACAAGCAGTGGTTGTAGTAACCGCCACCATTGTTGCGGATGGCTGCATTGTCTGAATGATTTGCTAGCAACTCTTCGATAGACTTGCCTTCCATATCTGTTCCTTCAACAGCTGCATTGAGCTTAGAAGTGTATCCTGCGTGGTGTTTCCTGTGGTGGATTTCCATGGTGCGCGCATCAAAATGCGGCTCTAGCGCATCGTGTGCGTACCCCAATTGTGGTAATTCAAATGCCATATTTAGTAGGTTTTATATTAATTCTTGGTATAAAGGTAAGGCAAATTCCGACTGAAGGTTTTAACTTACGTTTATATCCTGTTCAACAAACTCTATGACCGCTAAACAAGGCCATACGCCGCTATCTGCACCGGCAGACTTCATCGTTTTAAATGCATCGGCGGGATCGGGTAAAACCTATTCGCTGGTCCAGCACATTTTGATGAATGCGTTGCGAAAAAAGGACATGGACCATGCCTATCAAAAGGTTTTAGCAATCACCTTCACTAATAATGCCGCTGCCGAAATGAAGGCGCGACTTTTGGACCAGTTATTAACCTTCAAAGGCCTCGAACACCCTTCCAAGAGTGAATTCTTCAAGCCTATATGGGAGGAAATAGGTGTCTCTCCGGAAGAATTGCAGCAGCGCGCCGCTGGTGCTGCAGGCCACATGTTGCACAACTACAGCACATTAAATGTTGGTACCATTGATCAGTTCACGCATCGACTGGTGCGCACCTTCACAAGAGATCTTGACCTCGATGATAATTTTGAGGTGCGCCTCGACCTGGATGGAATGATAGAGGAGGCACTGGACCTGCTCTACAGCAGCCTGGGGGATGCGCCAGCATTACGGGAGTCTTTAGCGGCATGGATGCAGGAACGCATGAACCGCGAAAAGAGTCACAACCCTGATCGTGATTTAAAGCGCGAAGGGAAAGAGAGCTTTAACGAGGATACGTGGAAGGAATTGGCCCATTTACCCGGGCCGGAGCGCATGCTTGAGCTGGAAGAAGAGCTTGATCGTGAACTTTCTGTCCTTGTAGCCGAAGGTAAAAAACTAGCACATCAAGCCTTTACCCATTTGAAGGGTCAGGGGTACACGAAAGACAATTTTACCTATTACCCTCAGGCGAAAAAACACTTCGTAGAACTCTGGTCTAACCTGCGCAGTAACAATCTAGAAGCAGGTGTTCAGGCGTTTAAAACCAAGCCAAAGAAAGGTTCCGATGCGGTTTGGGAGGCTTTTTTAGAATCGGCCCAAACGTTTCAAGAAAGTAAACAGCGCAAATTATTATTACTGAAGCAAGCCACCGAAAAACTGCAGCAGCTCTCTGCCACACGCGCACTCATGGATAAATTTAATGCCCTTCAAGAAGAGCAGAACACCATGCCGTTAAGCGCCTTCAATAAATTAATTTCTGAAGAGCTTCAAAAAGAGCCTACCGCGTTTATTTATGCGCGTTTGGGTGAGAAATTTTGGCATTTCTATATCGATGAGTTTCAGGACACCTCTGAAATGCAATTCGATAATCTACATCCGCTCATTGAGCATACGCTGACCAAAGATGAAAATCCAAACAGCACACTCATTGTTGGAGATGCAAAGCAAAGCATCTACCGCTGGCGTGGCGGACGTGCGGAACAATTCATGGCGTTGGTAGATAACGTCCATCCCTCCAATCGCTTTCAACAACACCCGGACGGGCACGAATTGTACTCGCGTGAAACTGTCCAATTGCCCAAAAACTTCCGCACCTACGGGAACATTGTACACTTTAACAATGACTTTTTCGAACACCTGGGAAAACGACTTACTGTTCCAGCACACCAGAGTGCTTATACTGGTGCGCAACTGCAACAAACACCTCATAAAGACCCCTTAAAAGGCGAGGTCAATGCAGCGTTCATCTCAGTGCCCGAAGGAGAAACAAAAACCGCTCAAAGTTATGCGGAAGCCGTATGCGCAGAGGTAAAGTCAACCATAGAAACCCTAATCGAACGCGGGCATTCGTACAGTGATGTCGCCCTTTTGGTCCGTGGAAATGCGCAGGGCAAATTATTGGCGAATTTTTTAACGGGAGCAGGAATTCCGGTCTTATCCGCAGATAGTTTAGTGGTAGGAAGCTCTTTCGAAAGCAAGGTCCTCTTATCTTGCGCCAAACTT
Organism: Cryomorphaceae bacterium; assembly: GCA_002685435.1. The sequence goes on from NYXD01000139.1 coordinate 2,627, forward strand.
TTTCTGAACGCTGATGATCGTGAAAGCAGGTTCGAATTGGCCTACGCACTCACGAAGCTTGGTAAAATTCCTTCGCAATTAGAGCCCTTTGTTTTCCAACAGGAAGCCACATCAAAAGGGATACCCTACCTCAGCGGTCTATTTCCCGGCCTCCAAGAATTGTTTAGCCAACAAGAATCATTATATACTTTCGGAGCACGCGTTTTTGAAGCCTTTGGCCTTTTATTAGAGCCCAACGCAATGGTGGATAGCTGTCTTGATCTGCTCTACGGGTTTCAAACTAGAGAGGGTTCCTTCGCAACTTTGCCCTCATGGTGGGAAGCGGAAGCCAAGAAACGCAATGTTCCCGCTCCTCAGGACAAACCTGCGGTGCAAGTGATGACCATTCATAAGAGTAAAGGGTTAGAGTTTGAACACGTTATTCTTCCATTTGGGATTAACTATAAATCGGGCGGCGATGCGCACTGGATAGATGTCGATGTCCATCCGGAATTGGCCCGGTTACCCATTACTAAATCGGACAAAAACGCCCCGTTATTTGAACCAGAACTATGGTCTGAGCTAGAAAACCAAAGCTACTTTGACTGGATGAACATGGCTTATGTAGCCATGACTCGACCCGTTTCTGGATTGCATGTTTTTGTAGATAAAGAAAAGCCCGATGAATTAGGAAAGGGCCTGATCGACTTTTTAGCATGTGACCCAGAGGAAGGCGCTTACCGCTCTGGAGAAATAGTACTCCCAGAATCTGCAAATACCAAAGAATCTGTTCGTCCAGTAGCGCCAAAGCCCGGTGTATTCTCACCGGCTAACCTTCGAATGGCACATACTGCACCTCGAGGTTGGTTTGACGGTCATGCCGATGGAAGTAAATGGGGCACAGCACTACATCAAATTCTTCAAAGAAATCCCGCTTCAAGAGCAGCTGCATTGCGCCGACTCTATCGAACAGGCGCGTTTTCAGATGACTTGCACAAAGGCGCAACAGCGTCCATTGACCAATTGGCGCAACATCCAATACTTAAAAACATCAATGACAGCGATGTGCTTATTTATACTGAGCGCTCCATTATTTCAAAAGATGCTACTGTGCGCCCTGATCTTCTCATAAAAACTGGTAACAGGGTTACAGTGGTTGATTATAAAACCGGCCTTGAAAAATCTGAACATCAGGAGCAATTAAATGGTTATATTGAACTGTTAAGCACTGTTTTTGAGGCAGTAGACGGTACATTACTTTACTTATAAATCATGCAACAAAGCACAAAAAAACACAAATACTTAATCTTGTCGTATGCTTTGGTGCTGCTATTGTTAACGCATTGCACTTACGACAATAGCGTCGATTCCTATGGGAATACTACCGCGTGCGACACGGCAGCGGTGACCTTTAGTCAAGACATTAAAGCACTTATTGATCAGAACTGTGAAGGCTGTCATAACGGAATGTCTGCAAATGGTGGTCTCGTCTTAAGCGGACATCAGAATACCGCTGCTGCGGCACTTAATGGATCATTAATAGACCGAATGACGCGAAACGCTGGAGATCCATTGTTAATGCCGCCAAGTGGTGCATTGAGCGAATGTGACATCAGCAAATTACAAGCATGGATCGTTCAAGGCGCGCCGAATAATTAATAGCTATGAAAAAACTTCTGTTAACTGCGCTGCTCATCTCTAGTAACTTCCTATCTGCACAACAATACTTAACCCGTGAGGCCAGGCTTGATTTCGATGCTGGTTCTCCTCTAGAAGACATAGAGGCCTTCACCGAAAGTGGCTCAGCCGTTTATGATGCGAATACCGGTAAAATTGGGGTTCAAGTTTTAATGACTTCTTTCCAGTTTAAAAGAGCCTTGATGCAAGAGCACTTCAACGAAAATTATGTTGAAAGCGAGAAGTTTCCTAAGGCTTCGTTTAAAGGACTCTACAGCGAAGGCAATGTTAGTGGCGGACTTACCATTCATGGCGTTACTAAAGAAATTAAGGTGCCTGCTCGCTTAAATCAAGAGAATGGAAACTTCGTTTTGGTCACCTCTTTCGATATCACCTTGGCAGACTACGACGTCAAAATTCCAAGCGCTGTTGCAAATAAAATTTCTAAAAAAGCATCGATTCAAGTCCATGCAACACTAAAGAAAATCTCCAAATAATGCGCCGCTTACTCTATATTTTCTCCTTGTCTTTAAGCGTTTTATCCGCAACTGCTCAAGATGATGTTTTTGATTTGTTAGACGAAGAATCGGAGTCTACTCAATATACGTATGCAACCTTCAAGGGAACGAAATTATTAAACGGCCAGACAAATGAAACTCCAGGGCAAGGTGTACTTCAATACATCATCTCTCACCGTTTTGGAAGTTTTACCGATGAATACCTCTACAATTTCTTTGGTTTGGACAATGCGCACATCAGGATGCAACTAGACTATGGGTTTTCTGACCGTCTAAACATGGGAATTGGCAGGTCTTCTGTGCTCAAAACTTCAGATGCGTTTATTAAATACCGGGCACTTCGTCAAAAAACAGGTGCGAATCCTTTCCCTTTTAGTTTAACCCTATACTCTGCTCTTAATTACCGGGGGGCTCGTTATACAGACGGCATAGATCATAACACAAGCGATCGCTTGTCGTACCATCACCAAGCGGTATTTGCGCGCAAGTTTGATGAGCGTCTCAGCCTTATTTTGGCACCTAGCGTCGTTCATTGGAATCTAGTCCCTGGTCCCGAAGATCCGAATGACACCTATCACCTTCTCATTGGCGGTCGTTATAAGCTTAACAAACGAATTGCATTAACAGGCGAATATGCCTTTTCATCCAACCGTCGTTATGGTTCAGGAGCTACGGAAGAGCAATTTCACAATCCGTTGAGTATAGGTGTAGATATAGAAACAGGAGGGCATGTATTCCAATTTCATTTAAGTAATACGCGGGCAATGAGTGATCCATTATGGATGGCACAGAATCCCTACAGCGCAGCAAACGGCAGCCTTTTTCTAGGCTTTAATATATCAAGAGTGTTTACTGTAAATCAATAAGTGTTAAACGGACAAAAAAAAACCCCGTCCGTAGACGGGGTTTAACCAAACCAATAAACCTAAGCTACTCTTAAGTTGATTCGAATTTAGGAATAATTATTAATAATTAGGTAACTCAACCCTTATATATTTTCAGTTGATTTCATTTTGTCTCATCTAAGACAACCTCTGCTTTTAATCCGTGTCAAGTAAATAAAATAACGCTGCAATACTTGCGGAGCCCATCTCTAAACTCCGTGGATGAATCGCATCTATTCGATCGCGCGCGCTGTGGTGAAAGTCAAAATAACGCTGACTGTCAGGACGGAAACCTATAAACACTTTATCGTATCCTCGTAGCGGTGATAAATCTGCACCACCGCCGCCTTTTGCAAATTCATGCAAGCCGTAAGGCACAAAGTATGGCTTCAAGGTTTTCACTTTTTCAACCCATTCATCACTAGCACCCACACCGAATCCGCGCGGAGCACCTGCACCGCCGTCACTCTCAAGAGCGACCCAATGGTGCACGTTATTCAATCGAGCCCAATTCGCATATTTCTTAGCGCCATCCAATCCAAACTCCTCATTCGCCCACAACACCACGCGAATGGTTCTGCGGTACGCATAACCGACCTCTTTTAAGAGACTAGGCACCTGCATGGCATGCGCGCATCCAGCGCCATCGTCTTGCGCTCCTTGACCTAGATCCCAAGAGTCAATATGACCGCCAACCAACATAATCTCATCGGCCTTATCTGTGCCCTTAAAATCAGCAATGACATTGTAATTCGTTGCCGTGCCCTGAATACCACAGTCCAAGAACAGCTCTAGTTCTACCTTTTGACCCTTCCCTAAAAGGTGGTCCAACACATCTGCCGCCCGCCAAGAAATAGCCGCCGAAGGAATCTTCACATCGCTATCTCCGTAGCTCATCGCGCCTGTATGCGGCAAATCGTCGCGTAACAAGGTAACCGACCGAAGAACCGTGGCTACCGCGCCGTATTTTCCTGCCTCCATAGCACCCGCCCAACGGTACTTCACGGCGCCTCCGTAGGCGTTAAACGTACTGATCAAGCTGTGATCCATGTAGGTGTTGTAAAAAACTATTTTGCCCTTAATTCCTTCTTCGCCAAGCGCTTCGAGCTCTTCAAAAGACCCTACTTCAACAACCTCCGCTTTTACACCTTCTTTAGGAGTAGGGACAGAACCTCCAAGCGCCGTGGTCGGCAAAGCTATAGGCGCTCCACCAGCATAGGCCTTAGACCATTCGTCGCCTCGATACCATTTCGGCACTTCTACCTCTTGAAGCCAAGCCGTATCTGCACCTGCTTGCAGCATCGCAAGCTTTGCCCAGCGCGCCGCCTCATTGGCCGCCTCTGAACCGCTAGGGCGCGGACCAATCTCCTCACACATATACTTCAGCCACTCATAGCCCTGCTGGGTACCAAGCGCTTCCGTATAAATGGACTTTATTACCGCGGCCTTATCTGCATCTACTTGTGACGCTGCGCTGAATCCTACCAATACCAAAACGGCTAATACACTATATTTCATCATCTCTTTCTTCTTGCCTTAGTCTTCGCCGAAATAGCCGGTGAATACTTTGCCAATTTAAGTTTAAACTCTTCTTCTAGCACCTTTACATAAGGGTCCAATTCATCTCTCCGCGCCACTCGTGCCAACAACACCTTTTCCCGGTGACTAGCATTTACTAAATACAATGCTAAGCCTTCTCGTTCTTGATAGCGCATGACGCCTGCATAACTGGTTTGTCGAACGGACTGCTGCTCTCCTAAAATGACTACGGCTGCATTCGGAACGAGGGGTTCCCAACTTCCTAAAGGAATGCCATAAGCCGAGTAATAGCGAAACATTTTTTGATCCGTACTGCAAAGGGTAGTACCACGTCGCGCGGTCAGCCCCCAAAGCCCAATCAACCAAAAAACGAAAATTGCCGGATGCATTCCACTAAAGAATGGGAGTATAATGGATACAATGAGTATTAACCAAAACCGAAAAGGCATGGGAAAAACTTTCTCTTTTGGCAACTCAACCCGCATCTATTAACTCTTTAATAAACCCCCGCTGACGCTTGCATTAACAACCCGCAGATATAAGCACCGTAAGTGCCTAATGCATACCCCAAAACCGCTAGAAGCACGCCAACTGGAGCTAACGCCGGGTGGAAGGCAGCTGCAACAACGGGTGCGCTTGCCGCTCCGCCGATATTTGCTTTTGAGCCGACAGCTAGAAAGAAATAGGGGGCACGAATAATCTTTGCAACGATGAACATGAGACCCACGTGTATCATCATCCACACCAATCCCACAGCAAATAACCCAGGTTTGTGGAAAATCTCCATCACGTTCATGCTCATGCCGATAGTGGCAACTAGAATGTAAATAAAAACACTACCCACTTTTGAAGCACCGGCTCCTTCCAATGTGCGGGCTTTTGTAAAGCTTAGTCCAATACCAATAGTAGTCGCAATAACAACCAGCCAAAAGAAGCCAGAGGTCAAGCTGAATTTTGCAAGAATTGGATAGTGCTCACCTATGTATGGTGCTATACCGTCACTCATCCAATGCGCCAAACCGGTCGCTCCAAAAGCCAACGCCAATATGTAAATGAGGTCGTTGAATGAAGTCACCTTGCTAATGCTAGCAGTGTAAGCCTCCATCTTATTCTGCAAGGAATCTACCGCTGAAGCATCGGCCTTGAAGGCTTTGTCAATGTTTTTGTGCTTTGCAACACCGATAAGTAAAAATGCCATCCACAACTCTGCGACTAAAACATCCACAGTAACCATGGCGCTAAAGATATCTTCACTGACTTCGAAAACCTCTTTCATGGCCGCTTGATTCGCGCCACCGCCAATCCAAGAGCCCGCTACAGTAGTCATTCCGCGCCAAATTTCCTCTGGATTAGCGCCTACGATATCCGGAGCAATCACGCTAAATAATAAAATACTTAATGGACCGCCAATCACCACCCCAACTGTACCGGTAAAGAACATGATAAGCGCCTTAGGACCTAATTTTTTTACCTCGCCAAAGTCAATACTGAGTGTTAATAAAATCAATGCCGCCGGTAAGAGGTAACGGCTCGCCATATAATACAACCGACTCTGCTTCGGATCTATGATTTCGAACGTGGTGAGTAGGGACGGTAAAAAGTAGCACAATAACAGTGCTGGTATAACGCTATAAAACTTTTTGAACGCCGGATGTTCGCTTTTTGAGGTATAAAAAATAGCGCCCAACATGGCTGCTAATATTCCAAACAACGTGGCATCGTTAGTAATTAAAGGATGAACTTCGTGCATAATTGGGTATTCGTTATTTTTCTAAAATGGCGATTTCCTGTGCTAGTTTTTCCACGTCAAAAGAGTGGCCTCCTTCGTACACGCTCACCGAAGGTTCGAAGTTATACTTTTCTAGGTAGTAGCCTCTCATTTCTTGTTGCTTCTCGGTCGTGATGTATTCGTCTCGTGTTCCAAAACAGGCTTTAAATCTGAGCTCTTCCAATGCTGCTCTATTCGTTTCGTCAAGATCTGGAGGCCAGCTTCCTGCCCAAGCTAATATTGAAGAAGGCTGCACGTCTGGGTGACCTATACAACGCATAATGGTCGCTACGCCCTGCGAAAACGCCACACAATGAATGGTCGCCTTTGGCGCCTGCTGTTTAATCCACTGAAACACAAATCCCAAGTACAGACGCTGGTTAGCGATATCTACCAACCGTTCGTCTTTGGTCATCCATGATGCGCCTACGCGACCGTGAACTCCGTTAAGGTAAAATTTATGTGGGCCTTGAGGAAACACAAAGGCGCGCTCTTCTGTGGCCAATGAACGAAAATGCCGCGCAAAGAATTGGACCAATTGGCCATAGCCGTGCAAACCCACCCAAACGTGCTTTGTTGCATCAGACAAGGTCCCAAGCGAGTCTACTCTTTGCTCTTGCGCTACTGGTATCCAGTGCGTTTGATTCATTTAAGCACCGGGGAATTTTGGTTTGCGTTTTTCTAAAAACGCCGTGGTTCCTTCCTTAAAATCTGCGGTTTCAAAACAATCTCCAAAAGCTTGCACTTCCACATCATACCCGATAGCGCCTTCAAGCAAACCTGCGTTTACCGCCTCAATGGCATATCCCATGGCTACAATACTGTTTTTCATAAAGTCATGCGCCATCTTTTCAGCGGTCGATCGAAGCGTTTCTTGCGGAACTACAGCATTTACCAATCCATAACTCAAAGCTGTAGACGCATCAATCATTTTTGCGCTAAATATCATTTCTAAAGCGCGTCCTTTCCCTATGAGCTGTGGTAAGCGTTGTGTGCCTCCGTACCCGGGGATAACGCCTAAGGAGGTCTCAGGAAGACCCATGCGTGCATTATCGGAAGCAATCCGCACATGAGCAGCCATGGCTAATTCTAAACCGCCTCCTAATGCAAATCCATTAATCGCCGCAATGACTGGTTTTGAAAATTCTTCAATCACATTAAATACAGTCGTGTGACCCGTCTTTGCGAGGTCCGATCCTTCCGGACCAGAGAAATCAGCAAATTCTTTAATGTCGGCACCTGCGACAAATGCTTTGTCGCCGGATCCAGTCATAATAACCACCTTAACGGCATCATTATTTCGCATAGATTCAAAAGCCTCGTTAATCTCCGATAACGTTTGTTTGTTTAAAGCGTTGAGTTGTTTCGGTCGGTTAATGACTAACACCGCGATGCCGTCAACAATGGTAAGTTGTACGTTTTCCATTTTTAAGATAGGTTGTTTTGCTTTGTAGGTATGGTAATGGTGAAGACGGCGCCTTGTTTCCCGTTTTCAAAAGCAATGGTTCCGCCAAAGTTTTGAATGAGGTTTTTAACCATGGCCAGCCCTAGCCCCATTCCGGAACTTTTCGTTGTAAAATTGGGCTCAAAAACACGTTCTTTCATTTCATCAGGAATACCGGTTCCGTTATCGCTGACCGATATGATGCCTTTACCTTGTTCTTTTTGAACCCGTACTACAATCTCTGGCTGACGGTCTTCTGGGACGCTTTGTAACGCATTTTTAATAAGATTGTGAATGATTCTTGACCATTGCTCTTTATCCACACTGGCGTAAACAGGACCGTCTGAAAGGAATTGAACCCCCCGGTCACTGTACAGTGCAATTGCGCGATTACTTAAATAAGAAATATCGTGTGTTTCCAAACGCAGCGATGGCATTTGGGCAAATCTTGAGAACGCCTCTGCAATGGAGGTCAAACCCTCGATCTCTTCGAGCAAATGCTTTGACATCTCTTGAAGTTCGTCCAGGTCCTTCTCGCGCTGCATCATTTGAAGCGTTAGCTTCATTGGGGTTAACGGGTTTTTAATCTCATGCGCCACTTGCTGAGCCATTTCTTTCCAAGCGCTCTCACGCTCGCTCTTTGCTAGATCAACTGCCGTCTTCTCCAGTTTTTCAACCATCAGGTTGTATTCCTGTATCAATTGACCCATCTCGTCGTTGTGTCGCCAAGTCAATTTTTCATTGCTCTGGTTCAAACGAACCTTCTTCAGCTTCGCCCCAACGATTCTCATGTTTCGGCTGATGTAATTAGACAATATTAAGGCAAGCACAATCCCTATCAACAGTAAGAGGACGTATATAAAGCCCAGCTGACGGAGGAACTGATAATCCTCATCAGGAATAAGGTTATCGTTTACTGCATAAGGAACGCGTATGATAAGCTCTACTGAATTATTCGAGCTAACAATATTTCCTGTGCCTATCAAAAAACCTTCTGTTGCTTCTATCGCATACTCTGATTTCGGTTTACGCGTCAGTGAGCTTAATTCTACCCATGATGGAAATAATTCGTCGGACGCTTCAAACACATGGCTTCTTGCCAATAGCGCGCCATTCGGATGATAGAGCCCCAGGTCTAATTTATGAATGGATCCTATCTCGTCCATTCTAGTTCCAAGTACTGTTTTCCATTGAGTTGGTGACAACTCTAGGCCTTGATAGCCGCTGGTGATGTAGTCGATATGTGAAGAAATAGCCTTTGCTTTTCGCTCTAATCGTTCGTAATGGTAATTCTTGTTTTCCGCTTTAAAGTGGTACAGTGAAAACGTTCCCGTTAGCACGAAAGCCACGAGAAGAATCATCATCATGAATAAAAAAGTACGGACCCGAATGGTTAAGACTGCCATGTTTCTAAATTAAGGCAATACTCGCAGGTCGGAAAGGCTAATTGTGGATATTTCTACAACCCAAATTTTTCGCGGAGTGGGCGTGTAGGTATGATGATCTTTCCTCCTAATTTACTGTTAACGACTTCCCCAGACTTGAGCAAACGCTGTGCAGTGGCACGAGAAATATCAAAAAGCTGCATGAGTTCAGCTACACTGATAAACTCCTTTTGGAGCAATTCAGATTGTGACATGGTACTTAGGTAATGGTTTGAGTCTCTAAAATATACAGAAATTCTATTCTTCTGCTAGTTAGGTCTCTTTTACCACAGCGTTTGTCTCGATTGAGCCTATTAACCAAAAAAACCCGCGGTCTAAACCGCGGGTTGTACTGTTTTTATAGGGTTTCTTAACCCGCTAGGGCATCTGCACCACCCACAATCTCTAAGATTTCGTTGGTAATCGCAGCCTGACGTGCCTTGTTGTATTCGAGCTTCAAATCTCCCTGTAGTGCTTTTGCATTGTCGGTTGCTTTGTGCATTGCCGTCATGCGCGCACCGTGCTCTGATGCATTCGCATCAAGAAGCGCTGCAAAGAACTGAGTCTTGAGTGATGTAGGAATCAAATCAGCCAAAATTTCTTGCATCGAAGGCTCATAGATGTACTCTGTGTTATCAACCACTTCTTCAGTACCTAATTGCTCTTCCATGGCTATGGGCAAAAATTGCTCTGCCTGCGGCTCTTGAACTGCTGCGTTTTTAAACGAATTGTATACAATAACTACTTTATCGAATTCACCTGCAACGAAGCCGTCCATTAACGACTGTGCTTCTTGCTTTGCGCCCTCAAAGGAAATATCGTCCCAAAGAGCAGTGTTGCTGCTTACTTTGCGTGAATCGTTTTTAAACGCATCGTGCGCCTTCTTTCCAACCGTAGCAATAGTGTATTCGCCAGGATTAGCAACCATATAGCTCTTTGCCTTTTTGACAACGCTGGAGTTAAATCCGCCACAAAGACCTCTATTCGAAGAAATCACCACCAAACGCACACGGTTGCCATCGCGTACTTCACCGTATGCGTTTTCGCTACTATCCAATGTACTAGATGCCTTCTGAAGAATTTCAGTCAACTTAGAAGCATAAGGACGCATCTGAACAATCGCATCCTGCGCTTTCTTCAATTTTGCAGCACTCACCATCTTCATCGCTGAAGTGATTTTCATTGTACTACCAATGGAAGTAATTCTGTTTCTAAGCTCTTTTAAGTTCGCCATAGGAGGTTAGTTTTTCCTTCCGTAAGGGAGGTTAAATTACGCTTCGTAGTTAGGTAATACTTCCGCAATAGACGCTTCAATAGCGCCGATCTCTGCGTCCGTCCACTTGCCACCAGCGATGCTGTTAAGCGCATCTTTCTTATTTCCTTCCATGTATTCGATAAGTGCACTTTCAAATGCCTTTACCTTGTTTACTGGAACCTTGTTTAATTTTCCTTTTGTACCTACGTAGATGATCGCTACTTGGTGTGCAACTGACATCGGTGCATTCACACCTTGCTTCAGAATCTCTACGTTACGCTCACCTTTGTTAATTACCGACATTGTCGCAGCGTCAAGGTCAGATCCAAACTTAGCAAACGCTTCTAGTTCGCGGTACTGTGCTTGGTCAAGCTTCAATGTTCCCGACACCTTCTTCATTGGCTTGATCTGAGCCGATCCACCCACACGAGATACAGAGATACCAACGTTAATCGCTGGACGTACCCCTGAGTTGAACAAATCAGCCTCCAAGAAGATCTGACCGTCCGTAATAGAAATTACGTTCGTAGGAATGTAGGCAGATACATCACCTGCTTGTGTTTCAATAATGGGGAGTGCAGTCAAAGAGCCGCCACCTTTTACCTTGTCTTTCAGCGACTCAGGAAGGTCATTCATTTGTGAAGCAATAGTATCGTCAGCGATCACTTTTGCTGCGCGCTCCAATAATCTTGAGTGCAAATAGAATACATCACCCGGGTATGCCTCGCGACCTGGTGGACGACGTAGCAACAATGAAACCTCACGGTAGGCTACAGCCTGCTTTGAAAGGTCATCATAGATGATCAAACCTGGACGACCTGTATCGCGGAAATACTCACCGATTGCTGCACCAGCAAATGGCGCGTAGAACTGCATAGGTGCAGGGTCAGAAGCGTTCGCGGCAACAATCGTAGTGTACTGCATTGCACCGGCGTCTTCCAGCGTCTTGGCAATAGCCGCAACCGTAGAGCCTTTCTGGCCTACAGCAACGTAGATACAGTATACTGGCTCGCCTTTATCGAAGAACTCTTTCTGGTTAATAATAGTATCGATCGCAACAGTAGTCTTACCTGTCTGACGGTCACCGATAATAAGCTCACGTTGGCCACGACCAATTGGAATCATTGCGTCAATTGACTTGATACCTGTTTGCATTGGTTCGTTTACCGGCTGACGGAAAATTACCCCAGGTGCTTTACGCTCCAATGGCATTTCATAGGTTTCGCCCTGAATCGGTCCTTTACCGTCAATGGGTTTACCCAGTGTGTCCACTACACGACCCACAACTCCCTCACCTACGTTGATAGACGCGATAGTGTTAGTACGTTTAACAGTGGTTCCCTCCTTGATGTCCGTAGACGGAGCGAGCAATACGATACCGACGTTGTCCTCTTCTAGGTTCAAAACGATACCTTTTTGGCCGTTTTCGAACTGTACCAACTCACCTGATTGAGCGTTTGCCAAACCGTAAGCGCGCGCAATACCATCACCTACTTCAAGTACGGTACCCACTTCGTTTAGGTCAGCGCCATCGCTAAAACCTGATAACTGTTGCTTAAGGATTGCTGAAATTTCAGCTGGATTTACTTCTGCCATGATCCTCTATTTAAGGTCTTTTTTTTCTGTTGTAATACTTGGTGACTAGTCAATCATTGCGTTGCGCAATGCTCTTAGTTTACCGGAAATTGTATTATCTAACTGGTATCCTTCCACTTCTAACTTCAGTCCACCGATAACGGTAGCGTCGACTTCTTCAGTAAGTAACACCTCTTTGCTCAATTGGCTCGATAATTTCGAAACCAACTTTTCTTTATCGCTTGGAGACAAAGCAACTGCACTCACCACGTGAGCCTCAATGATTCCTTTGTGCGCCAAAACGTCTTTTTCAAACTTCTCACAAACTTTAGCCAAATGCTCTTCACGGCCGTTGTTGGTAAGCAGCATGATGAAACCCTCGAAAAGTTCACTCACCTTTCCACCGAAGACCTCTTTTAAGATCGCCTGCTTCTTGTCTGCTTTAACGACTGGGTTTTTAAGCAATAAAGCCAACTCTCCAGATGCTAAAACCGATTCCTTAGTTAAAACTGCATCTGCACGAACGACGTCTAATACGTTTTGTTCAATCGCCAATTCTAGTAAGGCCTTGCTGTAACGGGTTGCGACTCTTGGGTAATTCATACCTGTTCTTAGTTGAATTTCACGTCTTCAATGATCTTACCAATCATTGCAGTTTGCTTGTTTTCAGCGCTCAACTCCTGGCCCAAAATCTTTTCAGCGACATCGATGCTCAGTGAGGCCGCCTGATTCTTAAGCTCCGCAATTGCAGCCGTTTTCTCCGCTTCAATCGCCGCTTTTGCAGACACAATCGCCTTATCCGCTTCTGTAGCCGCTGCCTCTTTTGCCTCTGTAATCATTTTGTTTTTCATGTCACGCGCCTCTTTCAAGATGCGTTCACGCTCTTCACGCGCTTCTTTCAAAATGGCCTCGTTGCTCTGTTGCAACGACTGCATTTCAAGGCGTGCTTTCTCAGCTTCCTTCAAAGCGTCTTCTATAGACTGTTCTCTCTCGTTTACCGCGTTCAAAATAGGCTTCCATGCGTACTTTTTAAGTACGAAGATCAGAAGTATAAACACTAGCGATTGCCAGAAGAATAGTCCTATCGAGAAGTCATTAATTAGCTTGTCCATATTTTTTGATTCAAATCAAATCTATAATTAGGAAAAATAGACGGTGCAACCAATCGTTGCAGCCGTCTACCTCATTGTCTTAAGCTGCGAAAAGTGCCGCAAAACCGATACCCTCGATAAGTGCAGCAGCAATAATCATAGCTGTTTGGATTTTACCAGATGCTTCAGGTTGACGACCGATAGCTTCCATAGCTGAACCACCGATTCTACCGATACCCATACCAGCACCGATTACGATCAAGCCTGCACCTACAATAGTTGGAATTTCCATAGTATATAAAATTTAATTAATACTCTTAGTTAGTGATGGTCGTGCTCTTCAACGGCTGCACCGAAATACAGAGACGCCAACATGGTAAAAATGTATGCCTGCAAAGCTGCTACTAGCAATTCTAGAACATACAGGAACAAGGTTAATCCAGTAAACGGCACCGCAGCAGTGTACGATGCAAATATGTAGATTAACCCTAGAATGCTCATAATCACAACGTGACCAGCGAGCATGTTTGCGTAAAGACGAATGGTCAATGAGAACGGCTTCACAACCAATCCAATCAATTCGATTATTGCTAAAACGGGACGCAGTAATACCGGTACACCTGGCATCCAGAAAATGTGCATCCAGTAATCTTTTTTACCACTAAATTGAGTGATAAAGAACGTCATCAAGGCCAAAGAAACCGTCACGGCAATGTTTCCTGTAACGTTTACACCTAAAGGCGTCATTCCAGCAAGATTCAAAAACCAAATAAAGAAGAAGATTGTAAGCAAGAAGCTCATGTAACGCTTGTAATGCTTTTCGCCAATGTTTGGAATTGCAATCTCATCTCTAATCAAAACGATGAGCGGTTCTAGGAATCGACCCGCTTTACTAGGCACCAAACTGTTTTTATAGGTCTTTGCAACGCCTCTGAACAAAAAGAACATAAACACTGCCATGAAAATGATCATGAACACGTTCTTAGTGATCGAGAAATCTAATGGCTTAATGTGGTGGCCCGCCTCGTCAAGCAACATATTGCCTTCCGCGTCCGTCTTATAAATTTTATTGTGGTGAATCTTATAGTGCTCACCGTCTACCGTTGCAACCGATTCTCCATGGTGGAATTTCGCTGAAGAAAAAACTTTCAATCCATTATCGATAAGAATAACCGGTAGCGGAAAACCAACCGGGCCAACAATGTGAAAATCATAAGAGTCCGCGAGGTGGTGTTCAACCGTTTGCTTTACGACCGCTTTTCTTCCTTCAGTATCTGATGCCGGCACAAATTCTCCGTGCCCATGGCTTTCTGAATGTGCTTCCTCAGCGTCGGATTCTACACCATGCGCTTCGTTGTTGTGAGCATCGTTTTGATGTGTGTTCTCAAGATGTGCATTCTCTTGACCGTGGCTTTGGGCTGCCGCTGGTGCTGAGAAGAACATTAAGCCCACGAAGGCTGATAAGGCAGTAAACTTAGAAATCATACAATTTTTGCGTTTTCCGTTTCCGGAATTTTAGCGGCTTAAAATCGGGGCAAAACTAGTGAAGAATCTTCACGCCTTAAAAGAAAAGGTGCTATTTATTATGAGTTATCCACAGGGGTGGGATTTCGCTGCTGCAAAACGGGACTAACGACCTGCTTAATAGTAGTTTATCTGATCAAATCAAACCACCTATTCACGGTTCAAAATACGGGCTAAAAAGACGGTTTCAACCAGGGTAGAGAGCGCATATGGAACGAAGAATAATAGGAACTCCGCTTGAGTAAGCTCACCGTCTGCGCGAAAGGAGGGATAAAAGACAATAAAGAAGGTTAAGAACTTAAGGCCTGTCCCTGCCATAAATAGAAACCCCAGCTTCTCAATATGCCTTCGTCTCCATCGAAATAAGAAGGCAAATATTACTGCTGCTAGAGCATGGTTAACGAGGTAGGAGTAGGCCAGTGGACCTGTTATTTGTAAACCCGTTATCGTTGACTGCACAAAAGCACCTAGTAGTGCCACGACCAACAAGGTCGCATAAAATCGGAGGGCTCTAGGATCCGTCATTAATCCTTTGGCATTTCTTTAATGAGTTGGTAAAAGGAAAGTGCAACCGCTGCTAGAATACAAGCCATGGTATACCAATTTTTGTCTGACGGGTATTTGGCATCAAGATATTTTCCCAGTTCAGAACCGGCATAAATGAGTACTGCCATTTGCACACCTAGGGATGCAAAACGTAAAAATTTACGATCGTTTTTTTCTGGAGAAACAGCCATACGGGGCTGGTTTAGGCGGTTTTTGTCACAGTAGAGTCCGCTTCGCCCACCTTCTTCATGAGCACTCCCATGCTTACAGAACCATTGATTTCAGCACCTGGCTCTACGGCTAATTTCTCAACCTGTACCTTTCCTTTCACTTTCGCCGAGGCTGAAAGTGATAACGTCTGAGCAACACTGAGCGTACCTTCTAGTTGACCTGCGATAGCCGCGTTTTTGCACTCGACCTCGCCCTCCACTCGACCGTGTTCACCGATGACCAATTTCCCGGTAACCTTCATATTTCCAGCTACTTTTCCGTCAACTCGAATGTCTCCATCCGAAACTACGTCACCGGTAATACTCGTTCCTGCAAGAATTCGGTTCGATGCTTGAGCTTGTTCTGGGTACTTTTTAGCAGATGAAATCATAACGTAATAAAATATTGAAGGTACTCTTTAAGAACCTTGTCTCTATAAACTTTGCCAAAGTTCGGATTATTTATGTAAAAACCAGCACTTTGAGCCTTTGGATAGTATTGTTCTATTAATGTTCCTTGTTGATTGAAGGTGTTTAAGTACACTACCGCCTTCTCTTTCGTGCGCAAACCACTTACAATAATGAGCTGCGTGTTCTGGTCGTAGAATATGTTTTGGATGCGAAGGTTGTCAAACTTGAAAAACTCTTTGTTGAAATCTGCAAGCGCATTACGCAACTCGTTAATATTTGAGTTTTCGGCGGGAATCGCTAGGATAAATTTATGCGGCGCATTGTCTTGGCGCTGGAAATCTACCTTATTCACTTTTAGGTCTCCCATTCCGCGATTTGGCCCTTCTTCACTTCCGCGCTCTTCGTCTTGCAGCATGCTTAAAAGCTGAGCGGCGCGAGTAGCTTCTTCTGTTCCTGAATACATTTTAACCACTTCTTGGAGCGATTCGATAGTCGCCTCCGCGTCTCCGGAAGTGCCTGTAATGTATGCTGATAGCAGGCCTGTTTTAGGTAAAAGCGCGCTGCTCGGGAAGGTTATAGTGAACGTATTGAGTAGCGCTGTCGCTGATTTAAATTGACCCGATTCATACGCGACAAATGCAGCATCATAGGCTTCTTGCTCTTCTAAAGGGATTTTAGGGCCTTTCTTTTCACCGCGCAATAAGGCCGCATAAGGGCTGTTCTCGTAGTTTGTCAAAAGAACAGATTTTGCCGCTTCACTTTTATCTTCTGCTTCTTGTTCGTTGAAAAGTAAATATTGGCCATATAGAACTTTCGGCGTCGTCTGTGCAAAAGACTCAAACTCATTCATGTAGTCTGCCCATGCCAATTCAGCTTCATTGTTGTCCTTAAGTCCGTCTTTATAAATAAACCCTAATTCACTTTTAGCAACGGCTTCTCGCTGCAAGCTGGCTTTTAAATCGTCGTCTGTTTTTAAAACACGGGCGAGGTAATAATCCACGCTATTTTCATCGCTCGGCAACAATGCCATAGTAGAGTCACTTGTAGTGGAGTCCGTCGTCTCTGTCTGTTGCACGGCAAACCCTTGTACTGGCTTGTCCTTTGTTCGCCAGTGGTCTTCTAGTGTTCGGTTTCCCCACGTGCGTTTAAATGCCGCCACACCCTTTGCTCGAACGATTGGGTTGTAAAAATACCATTGTCCAGAGCCTCCACCTGCCTGTGGACCCGCATCCGCTAAAAGGGCGTTTTCCGCTGCGCGCATTGCTGCAATTTCAGCGCGCCTTGCTGCCTCCTCTTCTCGAGCCTGCTTAGCCTCTATGTAGTCTTCAAATTTTTGTCGCAAAGCCTGATCGTTCAACCCGTACATCGACTGAAGACTGTCTTCAAGAGCCACAACGTTTAGCTGGGCTACCAAATCATTTAATACCGAGGTGCGCTCTTCAAGAGTATCTAACCCTGGATAATTCATTGGTAGAACGGCGATAGCGCTATCGTAATACGCTTGAGCGTTAACAAACGATTTAAAATCAAATGCAATTCCAGCCAATTTTAAATAGCTTTTCCCTTTTTGACGTGCGTTGTCTACAGATGCGGCGATACTCTTACGAAGTTTAACCTCAGCCTCAGGGTAATACTCTAGGTCCAATTCTTTCAGGGCCCATACATAATAAATCTGATCGCGATACGTGATGTTTTTATCGTCCCTAAGCATCTTATTCAATGCCTTCTCAATGATGCTAATGTCTTCCATAAAAACATCGAAATTCTCTGCTCGCTTGATTTGCGCAGAAAAAGTGATGTCATAATCGTCCGGGTGAAGTTTCAGCACGTCTTCATAGGCTAATGCGCTCTCATAGCCTTTACCAAGCTTTGCTAAAAGCTGCGCGTTGAGATACGTCAGCCGTACCTTTTCAGACTTTACACTAGCACTCTGTGCTGCTGCTGCAACCCAGCCCTGCGCCTCTGCCCACTGTTCTTGTGAAAAATGGAAATAGGCCATTGTCTTTTGCGCCTGGTGTAATTCAGCTTTAGGAAGATTTTTCGTGTAGAGTTCGTCCAACTGCTGTTCGGCCTGAAAGAAGTTTTCCATCCGAATATGCGTCTGTGCTGCCAAAAGCTTTGCCCAAAAAACCTCATCTTCTGCCAGCTCGATACGACCGAAATTATCTTCTATATACGATGTTGCCTCAAGGGTTTGTATCAACTCATGCTTATAAAATCGACTTCGCGCAATTAATAGATATGCTTTAAAAACGTAGTCGTTCTTCTGTTTACCGGCAAAGACCATGCTGTGCTTCTTCACCACTTTCGCGCTCTTCTCAATGGCGCGGTCCATTTTCGCAAATAACC
>NYXD01000140.1 GCA_002685435.1 Cryomorphaceae bacterium
AAGGCAAGGCAGTTGTAGGAAAGTTAAACGTAGATACAGACGGTGCCGTTGCACAGCAGTTCGGTGTACGTAACATCCCAACGCTATTGGTTTTCAAAAACGGTGAGATCGTAGATAAGCAAGTAGGAGCAACAAGCAAGCAAGTACTTGCGGCGAAGCTTGATGGCGCGATGTAAGTAACCGCAAAGCAAAATTTCAAAAGCCCCCAATCTGAGAAGATTGGGGGCTTTTTTTGTTCGCAACTTTTAGTTCTTTACAAAAATTGACTTTTAGGATATGGCGTGCCAATTTGAATAGAAACCTCAAAAAACGCACGCTATGAAAGCAATTAAGTATATCGGGAAGTGTAGGCTTGTATTTTATCCGATTGGTTGACGGGGAGAGAATAGCTCAATTGCGCTGGCTCAAGCTGGATTAGTTAATATTTTTTAACCTAATGGATTCGCCCTATTTTGCAGTATAATTCTATGACGATGTCTAAGTCAATTCCAATGGTAGATTTACCCAAAATCCATGCGCCTTATCAAAGCGATTTGGATAAAGCTGTCCTCTCTGTAGTGCACAGTGGAGGCTACATTGGAGGAACCGTAGTAAAAGATTTTGAAGCGAGAGCTGCATCCTACTTAGGCGCTCCTACAGTCGGTGTTGGTAACGGTACAGACGCACTTCTAATAGCCCTTATGGCTCTTGATGTTCAGTCTGGTGATGAGGTGATTGTTCCTGCCTTTACCTATGCTGCAAGCGCTGAAGTTATTGGGCTGTTAGGGGCCGTAGCGGTTTGGTGTGATGTCAACGAATCAACTTTTACTATCGATCCGGATTCGGTCAAATCTGTACTTTCTGATAAAACTGCCGCAATTATAGCGGTGCATCTTTATGGACAATGTGCGGATATTGAGGCGTTAGAAAATTTAGCTCCTAACATTCCTATTGTGGAGGATACGGCTCAAGCATTTGGGGCAGTTTTCACTACCGGTAAATATGCTGGTCGTTATGCAGGTACCGTGGGGTCTTTTGGGACATTTAGTTTCTTTCCGACGAAAAACCTGGGTGCGCTTGGGGATGGAGGTGCAATTGCTAGTACGAATGCTTCGTTGCTTGCAAAAGCAAAATCCATTGCAAGTCACGGACAACGCAAAAAATACCATCACGATCAGTTAGGTGTGAATTCAAGGTTAGATCCTATCCAAGCTGCAGCGCTCACGGTAAAATTGAATTACCTACCGCAAGCATTAACCGCCAAAATTAGAATTGCGGAAAAGTATTTGAGTGCTTTTGAATCTTTGAATCAAATTGTACTTCCTTTAACGGCATCTTTTTCGAACCACACTTACCACCAATTTACGCTTCGCGTTCCCGACGGAAAACGTGACGGTTTTGCTTCATTTATGAATGAACGTGGTGTTGCCACAATGATTTATTACCCCATTCCATTACACAAACAAAAGGCTTACGCACATTTTGAGCCGAGAACTTCGCTATTTGTAAGCGAAAGTTTATCAAACTGCGTTATTAGTATTCCTGTGCACGAGGCGCTCGAACCCAGCGAAGTTCTTGAGATTCAGGCTGCCATAAAAACCTACTTTTCTTAATTATGGGTGATTTTTTTGTACATGAAACAGCCGTTGTTGATACCGATGTCCAAATAGGTATAGGCTCTAAGATTTGGCATTTTAGCCACATTATGTCGCATTGTTCGCTAGGTGATAATTGTATACTCGGCCAAAACGTATTTCTAGGCGACTCGGTCAAAGTCGGTACAGGAGTTAAAATCCAGAATAACGTTAGTGTGTATAGTGGCGTTGAGATTGAGGATGATGTTTTTTTGGGTCCTTCCATGGTTTTTACCAATGTCAATGCGCCACGCAGTTTTATTGAGCAAAAGAATTACGCAAGAACTCTAGTTAAAAAGGGTGCTTCTATCGGAGCCAATGCTACGATAGTATGTGGAAACACGATCGGTGCTTATGCGTTTATTGGAGCAGGTTCTGTGGTCACTCATGAGGTACCTGATTTTGCTTTTATTTACGGTGTACCAGCCAAACAACAGGGTTGGATTAGTAAGGCAGGTTCACGCTTAAAGTTTACTAACGGAACCACTGCAACTTGTGAGACGACAGGTGAGAAATACGAACTACGCGATGGGGTAGTCGCTTCAATTTCTCAATAATATGAAGGTCATCACTATTGTTGGTGCGCGTCCCCAATTCATTAAAAGTGCTCCAGTCAGTAAGGTCTTACAATCAAATGGTTTTAGGGAGTATGTGATACATACAGGGCAGCATTACGATGCTGAGATGAGTACCGTTTTTTTCAAAGAAATGGGTCTTCCAAAACCGTATGCCATTTTAAAT
The DNA here is from genome assembly GCA_002685435.1 of Cryomorphaceae bacterium. The sequence continues at coordinate 2,355 of NYXD01000140.1, forward strand.
TGTGGCAATCTCAAGAGAGATGAGATGCTCTCCAGGATGAAGGAGGCATTGAAACCTTTATTTGATTCTATTCAGCCAGATATCGCACTTGTTTATGGCGATACGAATTCAACTTTGGCAGGAGCGCGTATGGCACAGGAATGCAACGTTCCGCTGGTTCACATTGAGGCAGGTTTGCGTTCCTATAATGATGAGATGCCCGAGGAACACAATAGAATTGAGTCTGACCACATTGCAAAATGGTTATTCACACCGACGCAACAAGCCACAGAAAATTTGAAACGTGAGGGTTTCAAGGGGCGTGTTATTGAACAAGTTGGAGATGTGATGCTAGATGCGTTGCAAATGTTTCAGTCTAGCGCTGTACACACTGAAAAAATGGGACCAATTTCATTTTTTCACAGGCCATTTGCTTTGGCTACAATGCACCGCTTTGAAAACATAAGTAGTCCGGAGCGACTGGCTTTCCTGGTAGATCAGTTAAATACATTTAACGATACGGTAATGCCTGTTTGGATGCCATTACATCCCGCGACTGCAGTTCGCTTAAAAGACTTTGGTTTGAACTTATCCGTTCATATTGCTCCACCTGTAGGTTATCTTGAAATGCTTTGGGCGCTCAAACAAGCAGCGTTGGTATTAACTGATAGTGGGGGACTTCAGAAGGAGGCCTATTACTCCGATAAGCCTTCAGTTACACTCAGGGGAGAAACGGAATGGGTCGAATTAATTCAAATGGGTGCGAGTGTACTTTATGATCCTTCTGAAAATCAACCCCTAGTGCCAATAGCACTGAATATGCTTTCAAGTTTTAAGCCAGGGACGAAAGCACCTTATGGTGATGGAAAGGCTAGTCAAAAGATTATCCACGCTCTAGGCCTAGCCTAGTATTTTATTTAAGAATTCCTGCAATTTCACGATACAGGGCATATTTAGATTGTGTCCCATTGCATATTCGTAGAAATTGTAATTGGGATTAGTGGCCAACAATTTAGACGTGGCTTTTGCCCATTCGAATGGAATGACCGGGTCTTCTGTCCCATGCGACTGAAATACCGGTATTTTAGATTCAAAACAAGAGAGCAAATGGTGCCATTCGGGTAGGGCATAACCGCTTAAGAAGACATAGCCATCCGCTTTAAATCCGCCAGTGTATACTGCGGTTGAAAGTATAGCGCCTTGCGAAAATCCCCCTATAACCAACCGTCCACTAATTTGATTCGATGCAGTCCATTCAGCGATAGCATCTAACACGAGTATCTTCGCAGACGATACTTCTTCGCTGTTAATGATTTTAGCTCCATTATTCCAATCAATCGGATACCAAGCATATCCGCCCATACCCATGGCGATTGGGGCCTGAAAGCAAACGAGATTTATTCCCTTGAAGTAGGGATGAAGACCGAAAAGATCTTCTTTATTGCTACCGTAGCCATGCAATAAGACCAGGGTTGGAGAGGTAGCCGATTCGATGTGATCGATATATTCTAACATTATTCGATAATGTCCCAAGTATGATCGGCCAATAATAAGACCTTATTTAAGAAGTCGTAAGGACAACTGCGCCATTCATGTGGAGCAATCATACTGAGGACGTTACTTTCGTCATCTTTCTTGTAGAGGTAATACGTATGATTAATTTCCGGCTTGAAGCCCATGTGTGCTGAATAAATTTGCTCGCTCAAGGCCTTTCTCGCTTGAATCTTTCCGGCTTGTTGGGCCAATAACTCGATCTGTTGACGGATTTGATCGAGCTGCATGTCCGTCTGCATTTCCATCGCATTTACATCCAGACTCTTGTTTTTTAGCGTATCAACAGCTTGAAACGCGGGTGCAGAAACAGAGGAGCCGTACGGCAGTAAATTCGCATTTTCGGCGATTTTTTCGGGATCAATAGGATTAAATGTTCTCTTCTCTTCTGACATGTCTCAAAAATAAATGATTCCTTCTAAAGGATCTCCAATGGCTTCTGCCGTTCCGTTTTTGTGCTTTAAACATGCTAACAAGGCCATTAATGCATCCCATTGGTGCCAATTCTTAACGGGGTCATCCAGCTGGGCATTATTTAGAAAGTCTACAAAATTCAACTCTTCGAGATAAGCATCATCCTTTTTATACCGTTTCATATCCAATCCTAAAGTGCTACAAACCATTTTAGGGTAGGTTTCAATGACTGATTCTATTTCTAGTGCTTTCAGTTTTGCCGACAATTGCATGGCGCGTGCGGTCAAGCCCCCTAAGAACATAGGGCTCATTGCGCCTGCAACTCGATCACACTCTCTGTAGTGGTAGTTATTGAATGAAGCCGGATCGATAAAGACTCCAGGTATACTTAAAGGGGCGTCGATAGCAATATGTTTAGGTTTCAAGTCTTTTATCAAATCAAGAAGCCAAGCATCCGCATCTTTACCCTTTGTACTTTGATAGACCTGCACTACACCCTGAGAGGAGTAGCCTGCTGCTGCCGTAAAACCTGAGGTTTTACTTCCGTAATCTATGCCTAATGCAACTATTTCCACTTGCCGAACAGCTCTTCAGTTTTCTGAAAACGATAATTAAATATTTCCTCTAGTTTGGGACGTACGATGATGGGGTGGGCAATTTTACCTAAAATTCCAAAGGGTACTTTGTAATTTACACGATCCAGCATTTCCACTCCGCCCTCGATTGCTTTAAAGTGGTGTTCATGATGCCATATATTGTATGGGCCTACCCGTTGATCGTCAACAAAATAGGTTGGAGCTTCGACATGAGTAATCTCTGTAGTCCAGTGCATCTTAATACCTAAAAGTGGACTCACTTTATAGTGAATGAATAACCCTGGATACATTTCATCTGGTGTTTCAGATAGAATATTGAAACCCATGTAATCCGGTGTAATAGCGGCTAAATTCTCTGGCGATTGGAAAAACTTCCATGCCTCTTCAACACTTATAGGCAAGCGTTGGGTGCGTTCTAGGGTGTACATTTGGCGTTGCTTTAATTCAGCTAACACCTGAGATACCTATAAGTTCAAGGCTTATCCTTAGATGCGTTTCATTTGTTGCTTGATGTACTTCGTTTGTTCTGCAAGGACATTTTTACTATCCAATCGCTTTACCTCAGTCAATAAAATCTGTGCTTCTTTCTTACGTCGTTTCGTCAAGGCGATACCAGCAAGATTTAGTTTGGCTAAAGCTTTGTCTTGATCCATACGCAAGCCCGTATTCAAAGCTTTCTTTAATAGCGTTTCAGCTTTACCCACTTTACGTTGGCTTTCAATCATCCCCATAAGAAGATAATAATACGCCAATTGACTTTTAATCAGGCTTTTTTCCGGATTGCGAATACGACCTAACATTTTTTCTGCTTTGGCGACATCACTCTTGCGCATGTACCAAAGCGAGATGAGTATACGTTCATTTCTGAAATAGGTCAATAACACGAGGGC
>NYXD01000141.1 GCA_002685435.1 Cryomorphaceae bacterium
CAAGGGGGCAATCAAGGAACTTTTCAGCGCTTTAGAACACAAATTAACGCGCAGCGACACATACAACTTCCGTTAGGTGAACTCCATTTTAGATATGCTATTCAGCAACGCTGGATCATATCTGGATCAGGTTCAAATGAGCTTGTATCTCGCCTACGTGGAGAATATGATTTGCCCATAAAAAACTTCAAATGGGATCCTACTTTTCAGGCGGAGCTGTTAAACGGTTCATTCACTGAGTCAAATCAATCGTTACGATTAGGAATAGGGACAAGCAATAAAATAGGGGGAATAAAACTCCAGTTTGGCTATTTCTATCAACGGGATCTTTACACTACAAATATGTACAGGAATGTACTTCAAATGGGGGTAAGGTTTTAACACCTTAGGGTAGTAAAGATTAATTCGCGGTGCGTTCTTGCGATTGATTATCAGAAAGTTGGTAGCTTTAAGAGCGCTGTTAGACTTCAGCGTCAATAATAAAACCATGGTTATGAAGAATCTGCTATACCTCCTTACACTTACTGCTTTTGTCGCTTGCACAACCACCGAAACGGTTGAACTATCCATCACCGATACCTATTTAGACTATTCCCAGCGCGACGATCAATGGACCGGCGGTGTGAAGGTGATCCCCGTTGAAACGGAATTAGGCACCTTTAATGTGTGGACGAAAAGGGTAGGGAATAATCCTGATTTAAAGGTGTTGTTACTACATGGCGGGCCAGGCGCCACACACGAATATTTTGAATCTGCTGACAGTTATTTTCCAAACGCTGAGGTTGAGTATTATTACTATGATCAGTTAGGGTCGGGTAATAGCGATAATCCTGAAGACGAGCGACTTTGGGAACTTGACCGGTTCGTTGATGAGGTTGAGCAGGTTCGTCTAGCTTTGGGGTTGGACGCATCAAACTTTGTGTTGTTGGGTCATTCCTGGGGTGGTATTTTAGGAATGGAATATGCGTTGAAATACCAGCAAAATCTGAAGGGCCTCGTGATTTCAAACATGGTTGCCTCTGCTCCAGAATACATGAAATATGCCCAAGAGGTCCTAGGGCCGCAACTGCCTGCAGAGGTGCTAGAAGAACTTCAGGCCTTCGAGGCGGCGGGAGATTACACCAACCCACGTTACTTAGGACTGATCGAAGAGCACTACTATCCGGAGCATGTTTTACGTCGCCCGTTAGCAGAATGGCCAGAGCCAGTAAACAGAAGCTTTTCAAAGTTGAATTATCCCTTGTATTTAAAGCTTCAAGGTCCTAGCGAGTTTGGTATGGTTGGCGATGCGACCCTTAAAAATTGGGACAGAACAGCCGATCTACATCGTATAGAAGTGCCTACGCTCAGTATAGGTGCGCAGTACGACACTATGGATCCAGAAGCTATGCGCGCCATTGCAGATTCAGTCCAAAACGGAACCTTTTTGTATTGCTCAGAGGGAGGACACATGACGATGTACGATGACGCAGAAACGTACTTCAACGGGATTATTGACTTTCTTAAGACGCTGTAGAATCAAGCCGCTGGGCTAATTCTTTACCGAGCCCCGTGCCTAAAGCAACCCCCATACCGCCTAGCCGAACTGCAGCATGAACGCGGCTTGATGGGGATAATAGCAACGGTGTCTTTTCCTCGCCAAATGCCATGATTCCTGACCATGCATAGTCGATCTCCAGCGGACGCTCAGGTGCAATGAAGCTTTTGAGATCTTCTTTAAGTTGACTTTCTAGTAGACTGTTGATGCCTTCTTGTGTCGTGGCTTCGCCCTTAAGATCAAGGTGACGGGCTCCGCCTATTAGAATTCTGTTGCCTGCATTTCGGAAATAGTTATAGCCGCTGTGGTAGTGAAACGTTCCTTCTGGTGGTGCCCACGATAGTGGTTTTGTGACGAGAACCATGCCGCGACCAGGTTCAAGATTCACTTCCGGTAGTAGCGCTTTTGTGAATGCATTTGTACACAAGGCTAATTGTTTCGATAAAAGCTGGAGTGGACCGTCTGCAGTGGAGACGCTGACTTCAACGCCGTTGACCTGCTCTTCATAGTGCTGGACGGTTGTTTGCGTATAGAATTGCACGCCAGCTTCGCGGGCTTTTCGCGCAAAAGCGTTCATCATTTTTCCGGTATCAATGCTTCCTTCAAATAGGTTTTTTACGAGTCCTTTGACGGCTCTCGTTTGGAACCCAAATCGGGGAATCTGGTCCGTTGCATTAGAGAAAACAGGTTTTTTGAATAGGGGCTTTAGCCAGTTGTTGAATGAGGCCATACGTTCGTGTAAGTCGCCTTTGAAGTCCAGTTCGTATCCACCCACCGGACGGTAGTCAATAGCAGTGTCCCCTAATAATTGGCGTAAATCAAGACCGCCTCGGTATCGTTTTTCAACCAGGGAAAGCAGGGTGTCGTGGGAATCGGTTTGCGCATTTTCGTGCAGCTCTGATATGGATCCAAAGCAAACGAACCCGGCATTTTTTGTGCTAGCCCCTGAAGGAAAAAGTCCGCGCTCTATGACCGCTACCTTTTTTTCGGGATGGGCCAGTTGATAATGCAATGCCGTACTTAACCCAACAATACCGCTGCCAACAATAATCAAATCGTGGTGAATGAAAGAAGATTTTTCCCAGTAGCTCAGCATATCCAAAGAGTGAATGGCTCTAAGTTACCTTAGAAGAGTTATTTTGTAGCAATAAACAGCCGTAAATGACCTCCAAGACAACGCAAAGAATACATTCTTTAGATATTTTAAAAGGAGCTATTATGATTATAATGGCTCTAGATCATGTCCGTGACTATTTTCACGCAGATGCTTTTTTGTTTGATCCAGGTGATCCGCTTCAAAGCAACGGTGCTATTTTCTTCACACGATTTATCACCCATTATTGCGCACCCATCTTTGTTTTGCTTTCAGGGGCTTCTATTGCTTTGGTCCATACCAAAAAAGGCACAGCATTTACCAGAGGCTTTCTGTTAAAGCGCGGTTTGTGGTTAATGTTTGCGGACGTAGTTCTAGTCAATCTTTGTTGGACGTTTAACCCAACACTTCCATTCATGCTTTTAGGCGTGGTTTGGGCCATAGGGCTGAGCATGTTGTTTGTACCCTTTATATTGAAAGCGAAGCCGATTTATCAGGCCGCTTTAGGCGCTGCAATTATTGTCTTCCACAACACGTTGGACAGCATTGCAATTCAAGAGTTTTGGTGGGCAATACTGCACCGCTCTTTTGATGTTGCCGTATACGATGGCCATAGATTTCTATTGGGCTACCCTCTTTTGCCCTGGGTAGGCGTTATGTTCGTAGGTGTCGCTCTTGGAAGTCTTTATAACCCCTCTTTTGATGGCCAACTTCGGAAAAAAGTACTCTTTCGCGCCGGAATAACATTGAGTGTTTTATTTTTTATAATCCGATTCAATAACGGCTATGGAAACGCAAATCCATGGGAATACTATGACGACTTATCAGGAACGTTAATATCGTTTTTCAATCCGTTAAAATACCCACCCTCTTTCGCCTACGCATGCATGACGTTAGGCCCCGCTTTTATCATACTCTCGATGCTTGAGGGCTCCATGAATGGTGTAAAGGAATTTTGCAGGGTCTTTGGCAAGGTGCCGTTTGCGTATTACCTAGCACACATCTTTTTGATACACCTACTGGCAATGGCTTACGCATATATGACCGGTCACGGCTGGCGTGTCTTTGTCCTAGACAACTGGGTCACCATGTCAGATTCATTGAAAGGATACGGAACATCGCTTTTAGGAGTCTATATGGTTTGGGTGGTGACCGTTGCTTTATTATACCCAGTATCTAAGTGGTACGGTACTTACAAGGCTACACATAGACACTACTGGTGGCTTAGCTACTTATAGCGTTTAAGAAAAACCAATGTGAATGATAAGGCACCTACAAAGAGAACTCCTGACCAAATTCAGCGAAATGCATGCCTTCGGCTTCTAAAGCTTTGCGCCCCTCAAAGTCTGCATTACGTGCAGGATTTGAGTGATTTAAGTGAATAAAGTAAATCTTCTCACGTTCCTTTCTAGGTAGATACCCAAACAGCTTAGCCGATTCTGATATGAATGGATGCGGCACCTCTGACATGGGTCGTGGCACCTCTCCATCAGCGAAAAAAGTACCATCGATGAAAGCATAATCAACGCGTGGGATTACAGCGATGATGTTCTCTTCCCATTCTTCCCACTTGTCAATATCTGGAATGTAAAGCGCAACCTTTCCACCTTTACGTTTAATGTAGTAGCCTACTGTTTCGGAAAATTCGTCGCGGTGGGGAACTAAAAAGGGTTCGACGATCAGGCCGTTTTTAAGCGTGCGCGGCACACCTTCTTGCAGACCATTAAGGGTGATGTTTTGAAGTTTTAAGAGCTGGTTCCACGGGCCGTTTTTTGCTAAGAAATCGATCATTCTTGGCATTGCATAGACCGGTACTTTTTTCGTGTTGGCTGCTTCACGGCCAAAGTGCGCGAGTCCGGTATAATGACCCATGTGTGCATGAGTTAAAAAGACGGAGTATTTTTTTGATCCCGATCGTTCTAAGATTTCCCCGAGCTGCCGTACAATATCTGGTGTTGCATCAAAAAGTACTGCTAGGGTAGAATCGTAAACGCCCAGGCTTGCAACATAGTCGTTCGCTTTTGGTGAGGCACAGCAGGGTTTTTCGCAATTCATATGCGGGGACCCTCCATCTTGAAGCGTGCCTAATACAACGAGGGTTTGACCGTACACGGTACCAAAAGTGAGGTAAAAGGCTATAGTTATGAAGTGCTTCATGGCGAGGGGGATTAAAAACGCATACGCGAAAGAAGGAACAAAAGGATCAGTGCTGTTACTGCGCGCCAGTACTTCTTAAACATAGCATCGGTCCACTCATTTGCTCCCCACATAGTATTAAATTGAACAAACAATATAGCGGATTTATTTACTGCAGCGCAGCATGAAAATCGATTGATATCACAGTTTTTTGGACTCATCGTAACACTCGGCACTGGTCAAAAGAATGATAGAATGGTCAAAATGAAACAGCAATCGAACTAATAATAATTAGTTTTCTATGAAACAAAATCTTAATTATTATGAAACGCAAGTTATTATTTACTCTGGCAATCGTGAGTTTGTCAATGGGGCTAAGTGCTCAGGAGTATGCAAAAAATTCCTTTGGTATTCATACCGCAGGACCTATTCAGTCTTTTGGGCTTCAATGGAATCATCAGTTTTCCGCAAGCACGGGCTTTACCGCATTTTACGGGGCGGCTGTCGAACAATCTTACGACGCTAGCGACCCTTATACATTTGATGACACCTCTCAAGACTATACCGGCACGGGCTTAGAGTCTAGTAGTTGGACTGGATTTTTGTTGAATCACCGCCCGTTTGATGACTTCCAAGGCTTCAGAGTTGTAGGTGGAGGTGGAGTTGGCCGTCTAGGCGGATCATTCACCGGAATAGACGATGGCTATAATTACTTTCTTAACGGACATGGTCCATTTGCGTATATGGGCATAGGGCTTGGATCCAAGCCCGTTAAGGGTTTTCAGTGGGGCATTGATATTGGCTGGTTGAGAGCTCCAGGCTTTGATGTTATTTCTGATGGTGTTGATGCAGTTGCTGCTGCGCACGCCATGGAGCTGGTAAAGCAAAACCACGCAGAACCATTCTTTCCAAACGCGCAAATCTCAGTGTCTTGGGGGATTTAATCCACTGAGTCCTTTTGATATTTAATACTTGATATAAGGTCCACGCAATTTCATGCGTGGACCTTTATTCATTGTAAATGCGCCATTTTGTCAAGTTGTTTCATTAGTTTTCGTGGAGATAGTTAAGAGACCTTGAAAGCCTTATCAACCGATTATTATTAAATTGCCTAATTAATTTTATCCAGAAGTATACTCTTCGATGAGAGTCCGTTTATATGATATCAAAAAAAGAAATATGGTTTTGGCACAGTTGCTTTGCGAGCCTTCATTTATGGAACTCATTGATTTCAAGACGCTTCTTTTTTTATACGGTAAACAATCCGTCAATGTTTTATTCTGGTGCGTTTCTAAACAATAAATCGGAACTTTTAGGAAAGCTTCATCCCAGCATTGTGCCAAAAGGCTTTTCTCATATTGGACGTATTGAGAAATTACCAGAAGAAGTGGATTTTCCGGTTATTGCTAAGCCCGAAATGGGAGTAACAGGTCTAGCAATAAAGAAGTGTAATAATCTTTTGGAGCTTAACGCCTACATGTCAACAGCATGTAACGAGTCAGTTCGAATCGAATCCTATATAGACCATGAGATGGAGTTCGGTGTTATGTTTTATTACTATCCCATAACAGGTAATTCGGAAGTCTCAATAATAGAAAAACGATACCCTAGGGTTATTGGCGATGGGCAGAGCTCTTTAGAGGAACTCATTGATAAAACCGCCTTAAAAAATCAATTTATACGCCTTGATGAGATTAAAAAAAGCTTTGAACGCAGCCTAGATAAAGTTCTGGAGAAAGGAGAGGTTGTTGTTTTAGATTATGTTGGAAACGCAAGTAACGGAAGCTCTTTTCATAGAATTAACGTACCCATGGACGACAGTAAAATTAAAAGGTTCCTTGTAGAGCATTTACATGTGCAAGCATCGATATGTTTTACACGATTGGATATTAAGGCGAATAGTCTCGACGATCTGTTGAACTGTGATTTTCTAATAATCGAACATAATGGGGTAAAATCAGAGCCACTTAATATTTTTATAAAAGATGCAACGCTCATAAGTCGATATCGAGCATATAAACATCATTGGCGTTCTATGCGATTGATATCAGACGAGCAAAGAGCGTTAGGCCATCAAACCATTCCTTTCAATGAAGGTATTCGCGAGTTTTTTAAACAAAGGAAAAAGCTCAAAAACATCTCAGCAGTGATGTCGATTGAAAAGGAATAATTTCCGGAGAGATTACCATATAAGCTCAGGCCTTGGGCGTTTATTATTGATACAGAAACGTTTTCTAAGCGAATCTTTTTTGCGACCAAGTAATGACTAATCCTAAGATCGCACCCATAACCGCGGACAATAATGCGTCTTTTAGAACGTAGTCGTAGGATACGATATTGGTTACAGAGACCATTTGAAGGTCGACCATCAGCCAGAGAACAACGCTATAGATCGCACCAAAGATCGCACCACCTGATCCAGAAGTGATTTGAAGCTTTGGTAGCAGAATGATGAGCGCGATTAACTGTATTAGCCCAACAACTAATCCAGACACAAAATCAGGAGTTTCTCTTACTGCCTCAGGATATGCTTCGTACCAGCCCGCCATTTCTGGAAGAAAAACTAAGCTGCCAAATGCTGCGCCGAGTATGAAGAAGGTTATTAGTCCGAATAGTAATGAAATCAAAAATTGCTTATTCATGATGTAAATACTTTAATTTTCAGGGTGAAATAGACGCGCTAAGAAGAAATCAGGGTGGATTCTTAAAACGGCGTGCACATTCATGCTATTTTAGCTATTTCTAAGATAAATTAAATTCCGTCGCCAAAATTTAGCGCATTGAAATTGAGTGATTTATACCAATATATGAACTTTATAATTGCTGTGAAATGAGAGTGTCAAAATATAAAACGACCAATTTTAAAATGAGGAAGATCTTACTTTTACTATTATCTGTTCCGTGCCTCAGTTTCGCGCAGCTAGATGAAACAAACAGCAGTTTAAAAACTCAAGATTTATCGACTTTGCAACTAGCGGATTATTATGTACCGAGAGGCCTTGATAGCATGGGCTCAGTGGACTTTGGGTCCAATCCGCTGTATGAATACGTAGAACGCTACTATTATTATATTTTACCGCAGCTAGAAGAAGCAAGTGACCGATTTATAGGTGCGGATTCTTCAAGTTTTTCACAAACGATTACTCAGGAATTTGAAGATGAGCTATTCTACACTCAAAAAACGGAAAGTAAGATGTTCATCTCTTCGGAGGGGATGGATGCGGAGATGGGAAGCATCGTAACGATTTTGAAATTTCCTAGGATGTCAACACAGAATTCTAAGAACGTAGTAGGAAATCTTGTTAAAGTGCATTCCTATGAGTACCCAGAGGGTGATTTTCCCGAAGGAATAGACGGTTGGGACCAGCAGGAAGTAGACCATTTAATTGAGGTTTGGACTTATGTGGATCCAAATCTAGCAGACAAGATGTTCACTGTGTCGTTTACCATTATAAATAGCGGCGATACTACAACTATTTCCCGCCTATACAAATGGAGTATGGGGTGTTAAACGTTTTACCATACTTGCGACCATAAGCGAGATAGTTTTTTGCACTTCTCAAATTGGTGCCAAAACGAGAACGGTAGGGCGGAATTCAACTTCCCCAAACCATCACTTTTTCCACGCTGCCGTCGTCGTACATGATGATCAGTGGGATGTCTGTTCTGAATTGGGTTTCGCGACCAATAAAGTCGACAATTTTAATGATTTGGCGCTCTGGTTCGATGGGCAATTCATCGCAAGGAGGCTCTAGGTTCCCTATCCAGTCTACCTGGCTAAGACCGCTTGTGATTCGCTCGTCTAGATATTCAGCGAGCCCCTTTTTCACATGAGTACCGTAACTATTGTCAAGAGCGTCTAAGAAATCTGAAAACTGGAATCCGTAATCTTTGCGGTAATAGGTATCGGATTGCACAGCACTTTTAATCATGTTCTGTTGTGCCAGTAAATCGGAATACCAATTCGAGGTATCTAAATCCGTAAGTAGGGTGTCGAGGTACGCATTAAAGACGTCTTTGTAATAGGGGATTTCAAGAAGACGTTCAACGAGCGGACGGTTGGTCTCGTGCCATTCGTTAAGGTCTCTACTGGCCCAGTCTATACCAAACCAATCAATCCCGAAGGTATTGTCCAGATCGTATTCAATGAAGACGAACTTCCCGTTGGAAGGTTGGCGGTAGAGGTAAAAGTTATTCTTGTTGTATGCGTGGCCGTCCCAATGTCCTATTATGATTTCTGCTGCCAATGTTTTAAGGTAATGGTTGACCTCAAAATTACGCTCCATGTAACAGGGGAAATCGGCATCGTTGAGGTTGTTTAGGGAGTCTAGAAACGAGATGAATGCGCCGTAATCATTTGAATCTTTGTTGGTTTTTAGCTCGTAAACGCCTTTGTAGGAATTTGCGTTTGCGCCCCAATAATTCAAATCTGCACCCCAGCTGGCTTTGTATAAATTTCCCTGATCATCCTCCATAAATCGCTTTTGAAGAAACTCATCGTCTATGTGTTCTACATTAAGGTAAACGCCCCTGTAAGCTCCATTTATAAAGAGTTTCACAAAGCTCGTTCGCGATGCAATAAGGCGGTGTCTTTGAAGAAAATAAAGACTGGTCCAGTACCGCAATAGAGAAGGATCATTGTGCTGGCCAACGAGGTTCATTTTTTCGATGCCCTTGAATTTTTGCCCCGTGGTGTATTCATTAAAAGAGACTTTAAAACCCTTCTTTTTTGCATTACGAGAGGTGTTGCCTCGAACTCGAAACCCTACATTTTGAATGGTATCTGAAAAGGAGGCACTTTCATAACGAAATACCCCAGGAAAGTGATGGTCACTAAACAGACTGTCTCCCAGCAATGTATTGAGATCGCTTTGAGAGACAGTGATATGTACTTCTGCAACTTCGCTTTGTAAAAAGGCTTCATTGTTTTCTGGATGAACACAAACTTGTCCCATCAAAATTATGGGAAACAGGAGGGTTAGGAAATAATAAGGGATGCGCATTTGAAGCTAAGATACCTTTTGGTGATGAATCAAAAACGCTTAAATAATCTCGTCTTTAGATTATTTCTTATCATTTGTAGCTTGTGTTGAAGCCAATCGTTCGCGACTACTTCGACCCGAAAAATTGCGAAGAGCCATTCGCACCATCGAGAATAAAGAAAACTGTTTTACCGTTAAAACCGCCTTCTCCATTAACAGTGCCTCCCGTGCCTCCGTTATAATTAGGGATAGTAAACCCTGTTTCACCAGTAGTAGTCAAAACAAAAACACAGTCCGGTTGATTGGTCAAGCGAAGCTCATTAATCTCAGTGCCTTGTTCAATCGCAAGATCAAGAGGTCCTTCCGAAACCAGACCTCCCTGAGGGTCATAAGTTTTAATGACACCAACGTAAGTACCGTAAAATTTATCTCTTTGTTGAGTACTGCAATCGTCGCCTTCATACCAATCCTCACAATTTTCACGGGAACAATTGGTTAAGGTGAATGCAAAGAGGAGGACCGCAAAGGGCATTTTAATAATCATATCTTACAAGTTATTCTAAAAATCTGGAGATGGATAAAATAAAGGCTGCATTATTGATGATCATTTTCACTTGTTTTCTAGGAAAAGCCCAGTCGCGGTATACCTGTACTTGTGAGTCGCAAAAAGGCCAATTTTATTCTGGGGAAAACATTAACGCATGTTTTCATGCCATCGAATTCGTGGACACACTCCTTTTTCCAACAAAAATAAAGAAAGAGGGAAGCGGCAGTCAACTGATAAATACAGCATATCGATTTTCGAAACTACTACTGATAAACTATAGGTTGTCAGATTACATTATGACGATGAATCACGAACGATTTGGTCATGGATATAGGGCACTTCAGGCTCAGGGAAATATAATAGGAATCACCTA
>NYXD01000142.1 GCA_002685435.1 Cryomorphaceae bacterium
CGTAGTCGTAGTTGGCGGTTCTGAAGGTAGTTTTTGCTTTAGTCTTGATGCAGGAATCCATTGGGAATTCATGCAGATCCCCGATGCACGAGAGAGTCAATTCCGTAGCGTATGGGCTCAGGATCATTCCCACTTCATTGCCGTTAGCGCCGGGGCACCTTCTTATATTTACTATACCGAGGACCGCGGTGCGCACTGGTCGCGCGTATTTTCCGATACTGCACAATCCACTTTTCTTGACGGCATTGCATTTGCAAATGATACCTTAGGTTGGGTTTTTGGCGATCCCGTAAATGGACGTTTTAAGCTTTTGCAGACGGTAGATGGCGGTCGGAATTGGACTGAGGTGGTAGGGCCTTCGGCAATTGACGGTGAGGCCGCATTTGCAGCAAGCGGTTCGTCTATTCTTTACTGCGATTCGACGCTGAGTATTGTAACCGGTGGAACGGTTTCGCGAATACACATGTCGCTAAATCAAGGAAGAAATTGGGTTTCGAAGTGGCTGGAGTTACCTCAGGGATTACCCAGCCAGGGGGCTTTCGCTCACGCGTGGCATAAGGACAGCTATGTGATCGTTGGCGGCGATTACCTCTACGATACCGCTGCATTAGGAAATGCCATTGAATACAATCCTGAAAGTGCTTATACATCGACTGAGCATTTTGGTAATCTCCCGTACAGTTCTGATGTAGTAAGTGCAGGACAGAATGTGTATTTTACGGGTACCGCTGGTATGTATTATGTAGATTCTATTTTACACGAATTGGATACTACAGCCATGCACAGCCTTGCGTACAGCGGAAAATATGTATTTGCCTCTGGCCCAAAGGGTCGCATAGGACGTATTTTCCAAGGAACGCAAACAGAGTTAAATGAGTTAAAACGAGCAGTAAATAAACGATGACAAAATCAGGTATACCCCCCGTAACCTTTAAGAGAATCGCCACAGCCATGGGCTTTTCACCTATGGCGAAGGCAAACCTAGCAGAAGTCCACCGGATCGCTCAGAGATGTGATGCACAGATGTACGTGTTCCATATCGGCGCATGGAATGACCGCTGCGAGACGACCTATACGGGTTTCTTAGCAGAGTTAGGTATATCAAAGTCTGATGTAGAATTGGTCTGTAAAGAGGGTGATCCTAAAGAGGAGCTACGTTTGTTGTGCCAAGAAAATAATATTGACCTACTTGCGCTAGGTGCACTAGTTCGGGAAAACATGTTTAAGGTTTTGTCGGTCAGTATTGCTCGTGATGTTTGCCGGAAGGCGAAAGTGAGCTTGTTGTTATTGACCCACAGTAGAGTAGAGGGTATGCCTTGTGAGCGCATTGTGGTCAACGGTTTAGACCACCCTAAAACTTTAGACACCATTCGAACCTCTTTATGGCTTGGTTCGAAATTGGGCAGTAAAGAGCTATTCGTTGTGGACGAATTAAGTGAAAAATCTTTGATCAAACCAGACGACGATAAAAGCCAATTAAACAGCGAACGCAAAAGAAAGCAAATTGAACGCGAGCAACACAGCCGTATTGAAGATTTGCTTCAGAATTGTCAGGTTCCTGTAAATCTAGACATCAAAGAGCAGCATGTTTTTGGCAAGCGAGGATATACTATAGCTCATTATGCAAAAGCAAAACGAGCCGATCTTTTGATTGTGAATTCACCAGATACAAAACTGGGACTGTTCGATCGAATTTTTAAGCACGATTTAGAGTACATATTGGCCGATCTACCATCGGACGTTCTCATTGTTCATACCACTAAAGACAATGCCTATGAATAAGCCGAGTAGTGGATTTAAAGGCTTCAAAGAAAATTGGCAGGCCGATCTAAAAGCCGGATTTGTAGTTTCGTTGGTAGCGCTACCCATTTCGATAGCGTTGGCATTAGCCTCAGGTGCACCCGCTATTGCAGGCCTAATGGCTGCTGTAGTTGGTGGAGTAGTCGTAGCGCATCTAGGCGGTTCGTACGTAACCATAACCGGAGCTGGTAATGGATTAGCTGTCGTCACTTTAGCTGCGATCACGACTTTAGGAAACGGAGATATGCTTGCAGGGTATTATATGGCGCTCGGAGCTATTGTTGTCAGTGGTGTTTTACTATTCCTGTTGGGATCCGTCCGTTTAGGCGTATTGGCCGATCTTTTCCCCACCTCTGCCGTGCAAGGCATGTTGGCTGCCATTGGTATCATTATTTTGGCGAAGCAAAGCCACGTGATGATTGGAATATTAAATCCAGAAAGTACAGCTCCTATTCCCTTATTATTAGAATTCGTCAATTCAGTAGAGGCACTGTTTTGGGCTGACGCAGGTACATGGAAAACGGCAGGGATAGGACTATTCAGTTTACTATTACTTTCAGTATTTCCAAAGATTCGCGCACAATGGGTACATGCTGTGCCGGCTCCACTTTGGGTAGTCATTATTTCTGTTGCAGTTCAGATGATAGGTACGCGCATTTCAGGCACGAGTTTCTTTCCAGAAAAGTACCTTGTGAATATACCTGCGGATTGGATGTCTGCTTGGCGTATGCCAGACTTCTCAGGTATCACTAAAGGTCCATTTTGGGGTGCAGCAGTATCATTAACCTTTATAGCGAGTATTGAAAGTTTACTCTCCATAAAAGGTATGGACCGTTTAGATCCATACAAGCGTCGCTCAAATGTCAACAAAGACCTGCGCGCTTTGGGTATAGCCACCGCCTTATCTGGACTGGTTGGAGGATTGAGTGTGGTGACGGTTATTGCCCGTAGTTCTGTAAATGTGAGCAATGGTGCTAAAACGCGTTCGGCCAATTTCTTCCATGGTATTCTCATCTTAGTTTTTGTCTTGTTTTTCCGGACGCTATTAACACAAATCCCGCTACCTGCATTAGCGGCTATATTAGTGTTTACTGGGTATAAGCTGTTAAATCCATCGCAATTCAGCCGAATAGCTAGTGTAGGACTGGAGCAGCTTTTTCTGTTTTTCTTTACGCTCTTTGCGACGCTCGTTTATGGGTTAATAATGGGTATAGTTTTGGGTATGTTGGCCACATTTGTAGTGCAAGTATTCATCACGGGCTCAGGCATCGATATTCTGCGTTATTTCTATCGCCCTAATACATTACTGTATGAAGAGGATGAACAGAAGTTCATCTTAAACATTAATTACTTCGCTAATTTCTTGAATTACCCTAGGTTAAAAAGTAAGCTAGACAGCGTACCAACTACTGCAACGCTAATTGCGGACTTCTCAAATACACAATTTGTAGACCACACTGTAATGGAGCACCTTTCGGGGTACACAGAGCTCTTTGATCAAAAAGGAGGTAGCCTCGAACTTGTGGGGTTAGAAGCCTTTGCCCCAACTTCTTCACACCCTTTAGGTGTGCAGTCACGTGCAAATCGTTCGAAGTTCCGCATGCAAGGTTCGGCAGGAAGTACGCAAGGACCAAGGTTAAGTGCTAAGCAAGAAAAATTGAGTGCATTCGCTGTACTCAATGGATTGAAATTCACAGCGTGGCCCCAGTCTAAATGGGACGAATTAGTGGAGCAGTTTAAATACTTTAATCACCGTCGTATCGATTACACGACCAACCTACTTAAAGATGTTGACCAAAACTTCTATGCTTTGGAGGTAAGTTCACACAGTGGTGAATTTATTATGAAAGACAGTCAGCATCTGGCTTGTGTTGTTATGGACCCTCAAGTATCCAATTTACCGGAATTTGTTCTGGATCGAGAACGAATATTCTCACGGTTGGCACAATATACCGGGGTAAAAGATGTGGAGATTGGCAATCCAATATTTGATGCGAAATTTAAATTGAAAGGTCCCGATCCTAAGGCCATTAGAGCATTCTTCACAGATAAATGTGTAGACTTTTTACTCGAGCATCCTGATTTCCATATGGAGAGTAATGGAAAATCTATCCTAATATTCCATAAAGAACGTGTTGCAAGTGTGGCAGAGTTCAAATTGATGGTTAGTTTTGCACGCGATTGGGCGAAGCAGATATAAGTACCATCTGTTAGAGCTTAACAATAGAACCTTTGCCTAATGCTAATGCGGTGTGGGACAATGTACTGTCCTAGCACTGAAAGCGGCGGCTAACGAATAAAGAACCATTCACAATGAGTAATGATTTAAAAACCACCGCACTGACCCATGTTCATGAAGCTTTAGGTGCTAAAATGGTACCATTCGCTGGGTACAATATGCCGGTTCAATACAACGGATTAAAATTAGAGCACGCTGCAGTTCGCGAAGCGGTAGGCATGTTCGACGTAAGTCACATGGGTGAATTCTTCGTCGATGGGCCGCAAGCACTAGACTTTTTACAGTTGGTAACCTCGAACGATATAAGCCGTTTACTACCTGGAAAAATCCAATACAGCTGTATGCCAAACGCTCAAGGCGGTATTGTGGATGATTTGTTAGTATACTGCTTCTCCGCTCAGCATTTTATGTTGGTCGTGAATGCATCAAATATTGAAAAGGACTGGAATCATCTCATGCATTATGCACCACAGTTTGATGTCACACTCCGCAATCAAAGTGAGGACTACAGTCTATTAGCCGTGCAAGGCCCGAACGCTATTCCAATGCTTCAAACCCTCACGGATATCGATTTAGCAGCTATCAAATACTACAGTTTTACAGTAGATACTTTGGCTGGAATAGATGATGTGATAATATCAGCAACAGGTTATACGGGTTCAGGAGGATTTGAACTGTATGTGCACAATGCGGTTGCTGAATCACTTTGGGATGCTATAGTTAAAGCAGGTGATTCTTATGGATTGCTGCCTGCAGGTCTAGGTGCTAGAGATACCCTTCGTTTAGAGATGGGTATGGCGCTCTACGGAAATGATATTGATGATACGACGAGTCCCATTGAAGCAGGTCTTTCGTGGATTACGAAATTTACCAAAGACTTTGTCTCTTGCGAGCTCTTTCAGGCGCAAAAAGAAGCAGGTGCGGAAAATAAGCTTGTAGGCTTTGAGATGATAGATCGTGGTATTCCTAGACACGATTACCCTATTGCGGATGCATCTGGAGTCGTTATCGGTCGTGTTACGTCAGGAACGAATAGCCCTTCAACAGGTAAAAATATTGGTATGGGGTATGTGCCGACAGCCTTGTCAAAAGAAGGTTCGGTATTTTTCGTTATGATTCGCAATAAACCAATCAAAGCGCAGGTGGTAAAACTTCCGTTTTACAATAAATAAGATCCGAAAGCACGAAACGTAAAAGGCGCATCGAAAGATGCGTCTTTTTTTATGCATAAAAAAAGTGGCGTTGCTTTCCCTCAACGCCACTTTAACCCAAATACAAACAGAGTGATCGGAAAGATTGTTGAGCGATTATAATGCGGCTTTAACGGCCTGACCGGCGGGATGATGGCTGTAACGGTCTAAATATTCAGTGACGCTGTACGTATATTCTTTACAACGGTTGTGATTTAAGCACTTTACCTCACGGACCGTTCCAGCCTCAGCATCT
The DNA here is from genome assembly GCA_002685435.1 of Cryomorphaceae bacterium. The sequence continues at coordinate 5,486 of NYXD01000142.1, forward strand.
AGAAAGACTTCAATAACGCTTTCAGGATTGTTAATGATGTAAAGTGCGGTTTGTGTAGGTATTGCAGTACTTAATTCAGTCATTGTCGCTTGTTTTTAAATGCAAATCAATAAAATATGATATTTTAGACTTAATCTTTCGTAAATCTGAGCAAGATTAC
>NYXD01000128.1 GCA_002685435.1 Cryomorphaceae bacterium
ACCAGAGACACAGAATAAGTTATTTACAGTAACCAAGTTTCGGTGGGCGGGGAAGCACATGGGGGTAGTTCGTCGGTGCCCGGAAGATTGCGATACTTCGCTGTACCATCTTGGTGCACGCACCACTGCTCCTGTAATTGTCGCAATTTCACGGTGATGCAATCGTCGATCAGCGGTCCCGCGTCACTGCTCGTCAGTTCTCCCAACGCCGCCATTTTGGCGTACGTTCCCCCGTAAATATAGTCGAGTTGATTCTTTTCACATATAGCCGCTGGTTTGGTGACACCCGACGACGTTGCAAGCCGCGAGCACATTTCTTCGTGGGCTTTGCGGTCTTGGTCCATCACTATATGTATTGGATGTTGAACGTTTTGTTGAAAGGGTAGGGGAGGGGTCTAGTCTAGTCTAGTCTAGTCTATACTCCCACCATTTGCAAAAATGTCGACGCGCGTGTTGAGAGCTCTCCTCTTCTCACTTCGACATCTCTCTAGCGCGCGCGTTTTGTTTAGGCAAACAATTCCAAAGAGGCATCCACATGTCGTCATGAGGCCGCCGCGCTCATGGTGCGATGTCTCCCTCGGCACAATCTATGATTGATTTCCGACGGTGGCTGAGGCGGTATAAAAGTAGATCGTGTCTCAAAATGTTCTTGTTGTTGCTTTGGTGATACTGCCAATGTTAGGACTCGCATGTTTGTCAGTAGCTGAGAATCTTGAAGAGTCAGGCCTGGATGGATGGTTCACGGCGAGTCTGTTCCATATAGAATGACTCGGCGCTCCTCCCGCAGCTCCCCGGCATGAATGCCGGTTTCACACTGCCAGCCTTTTGCCCTGCGCACAGGATACGCGTTGTACTCTCCCGTCTTCTGGTGTCTCCAGCTATGTCCACGGGGGGGCGTGTTTATATATATGAAGTAGAAAAAAGTAGTACTGCATGAATGTAAACTTTTTTCTTCTATATACCTCCGCAAGAGGAAGCTCCAACTCCAAGATCTGAACCAGCTGAATAACACTTACAATAGTTATAAGGGTTACTTCCTCCTCCCTCATCGTAACACGAGCCTGAACAACAGTCACCTGGGTCCGTACAAGAACCTCCGTCTGGCACACAACCGAGAAGACTGGATGTATCTTCGCGCCGGTGCTTCCCATCTGGTGCTCCCGCGTCCGTCTTCCACAGGCACATGCCAGATCTGCCGTTATCGATATAATTAAAATCCCATGTGCACAAAGGATCGCGGTAGCACGCTTGGTATTCAAGGTTACTACAGCGGATGCCGGGATTTATCGACGGTATGCCGTTCTCTTCGCGCCGCTCTTCGCGCCGCTCAAGACTGGACGTATCGTCCGTCTGCTTGTTCCATTGACGTCGATCTTGACGTCGATCTTGACGTCGATCTTGTTGTCGATCTTCGCGCCGCTCCTCTCTGGCATATCGACCGATCGTTGGGTCGTAGCGATTGCAGACGAAGTCTAATTCTGCCACACACTCTGCAACGGGGTGTTTCGGGTCCGGGTCAGCAAAGTTGTGGCAAAACGTCAGTCTTTTGTGGTGGGGGCACACTCTGTTGAGCATGCGTTCGATTATTATTTTCTCTTTTTCGTCCGGTGGATCGATGGTGTCGAGATGGCCATCCATGTTCTTTTTGTGTTGATGAGGGGGGGTGTGGTGTGAGTGGTGGGATGTTTGTGTATAGTATACAAAAAAGTGCCCTCTAAGTTACGCTTGAAAAACCGACAACATTTTAAACGTAAAAATCAATCAGACTAGACTAGACTAAACTAATGGACACGAGTACGACGAACCACGAGCATGTAACGGTCGTGACGTTGAACATGGAATACGGTCGAACGAAAAAACGGTGCGGTGTGCAGCGTGGTGATCTGCTCAGCCGCTCCAACCCGGACGTCGTATTGCTTCAGGAAAGTAACCCATCTCGCCTACAGCTGCCTTCCCATTACGAACTTGTGCGGTTCCCCGCGAACACGATGGACACGTGTGAACGAATGGACATATACGTGAATCGTCGCAGTCCTTGGGACGTACACGAGCGATTCCAACTCGACACACTTCCCAGCGTGAGCCCGCGTCAATCGAAGCTTGTGACCTTGAAACACCGCCACACGGGAAAACGCATCCGTGTTGCAAACGTTCACTTGGTCGGAGGGCGTTACGACGAAAACGATACCTTGGGTGGGATGCTTAAATCAAACGTCAGGACTCTTCGAAGGCTGAAAAACGAGTTGCTCACCGAACTGGTCCGACGATACCACGTGGACATCATCGCGGGGGACTTCAACAGCGACCTCAATTGCTTTTTGAATGGCGGTGTCGTTTGCCCTTCGCAAATGGCCTTCTTCCGCCGGGTCGCCCCCGGGAAAAAAACGCACATTTACCAAGAATGGAACACAGCTCCATTCACGTACTTGGCATCGCAAGGGTACCAATGCGCCGCCGACCAAGCGACTCTGGATTGCCGAGTGTTCACGTCCATTTTCAAGAATCACCCCGACGCGATCTGGTTCAAGTCGACCGTAGGAACATTGGTCGCGTACGAGACGATGGACTTCCTGACGGACCGATGGAGCGACCACAACGGCCTTGGACTTACACTTCGACTATCGCCCTGAAAACTGAAAAACGGTACATGTCCGCGGTGTGCAGCGATGCACCGCCAAATTTGTGCACTTACCATGCTGCCATTCGCCAGTTAATCGACTTTTTTTAAACCAAGAGGAAATATCGATCAATGTCGATCAATAAAAAAAAAAGCTTCCACGCGGGATCGAACCACGGACCTTGCGCTTACGAGGCGCATGCTCTGCCACTGAGCCATAGAAGCGTTTTACATGCGTTTTTACATTTTGTTTTACAAGAATATATTCCATTTCATTTTTCAGCGCGGCTTCCGTGGCGCTTATATCCTTTCTGAAAAACGGTACGGCGCGGGCGTCCTAAAAGGGATTCAATAAAAAGAAAAGTCGCTGAAACCAAATGTTGCCACCTTACGAGCTGCTGCAGCAACCTTCCGTGCCCACATTTTTCGGGCACCAATACGATTGATTGTCTTGACATGTAATTGTAGCGTTTGGGTTTTCAGCCATAAATGTCGTGTAACTAGGATTACTTTCACAATCAATTTTGGCACAAGACCAACCTAGGGCATTTTTGACGTACGGGGGATCAGCACTCGAATGCGGCTGCTCGCTTGAGACAAAACATGTTCTTTGTGCATCATCCGGTGGATCATAAGTATTAGTATCAACGTAGCATGTATTGCCTGTGTCGTCGTCGGTTGCCAAAAACGTGTACTTATAAAATGGCTGGCTCATTTTTTTGTGGGTGGTTTGTTTTTATGGTACGTACAGAAAAAAACACGCCCTACTAAAAGGGAGTGCAGTTCTTAAAAAAATGCCTCTTAGGTACCATGTCGTTGACGCTGTCCAATTAATAACAAAAAGTCGCTCACACCAAATAAAGACACAAAAAACGAGTGTTGTAGTTCAACATGGTGTTCCGAATCCGAACCCATCTCCGGGTATATTTGCCAAACAGAAGAGAAAGGTGGCATTACCTTATGCAACCAAGAAGAGAAATGCACCGTGGCCTTAGGAAGTAAGGATTGCACAACTGATTGATTAAGTAGTGGACGGTACTCGTTTAGCCTTTCTCTAGCAGCGCTTCATATGTATTCACATCGAATGGCATGGTACGTGTTTCCTAGTTGGTCTTGTGTTTGATTTTGTTCTTGTTCTAATTCTAGTCGAAACGGTTTCCCGCACCCCCATATCAAGTCCTCGTGCAACAAACGATCACACTCTATTTTGGGGGTGTGTGGGTCGATTTGGAGGCCCGTCGATTTGAAAAACGCATGGCGGAAAACATTACAATTAATCTGCGTGGCGGGAATGTGGACCATCCCACCGCAATGTGGGCACGTGGTAAAAATGTCCTGTGTCACTGTGAGCGCTGTGGGCGCTGTGAGTCGCTCGGAACCAGAACCATCAAGCGATTCGTGCCTTTCCAAATCTCTCTCTGAATCTCTCTCTGAATTTCTCTCTGAATTTCTCTCAACGTTATTCGACATTGATTTTGTTTTTGTCTTTCTTTTTTTCTTACGCCAAGTCTTTTTTTTTGTTCTCGGCAAACACCAAATTTCACGCAATGCCGCGGGCGATTTTAACCAACGTGGCCCGTTGAGTTTCGATAAATTTCGACACGTCAATATCGCTGCTTTCAACCTCATCACCGTCGTTGTCGTCCACCTCTTCGTCGCCGTTTTCGTCGTCGTGTTCAGAGTTTCGAAACATAGTCTCTAATGCCTCAAGGTGCTTATGCGTACTCTCAGGGTCGCACTCGACACCCAACAATCCTTTCTTATGCAAAACGTTGGCGCAAATCGGTTTGATAGAACTGCAATATGCCGCCATGCATTCTACGGAGATGAATCGAGTCACCTCAAAGTCTTCACTGTACACAACAGACTCGGAGTTTTCGCCACCGACGCGGGCAACAAAAAACCGCTTTCCCGTGATCGAGTACAGGTCGTTCTTCACAATTGGAGCGCACAAAAAGTAGCAAATGGCCTCCAGCAACGACGTTGGCGCCGACGGCAACGACAAAAATACGCCTTCGTTTTGAATCAGGTACTTGAGTGCCGTTTTCCACCAACACCCCATCACCCAAGCGGCGTTTTTAGATCGGTACCATTCCTCCAAAGAGTGCGTTTCCCCGTGCATGCCAAAAAACCACGCAAATGCGTCTTTTACCTCAGCGATGTCATCTACCTGTCGGATTTCCTGCTCGATTGTCATGTACCAGCATAATTCGTGAGCTTCCATGACACCCGGACCGTCAAGTGTTCCAAGCATCCCCCACACGCACCCGGGCTCAACAGGTACAAATTCCACAACGTACAACGCAACAACGTCGTCGTCTGATTCGTCAATGTTACGGCGGGATTCGCATGACGCCGAAAAAAAACAGACGCCGCAACCGCTCCCGAATTTCAAAAGGTACTTCCCGTCTTCACACTCCTGTCGTTGCAGCACCGGCACCTGTCCCTCCAAAACCTTTTGAATGATGTCGGTTTCCCCAATGTTCGGTAGGTCCACTTTCGCCAAGTGCATACCCAAGAGTTTGTTTACAAACATGCCTTGATGATTCACCTGAAGGAACGCCGCGTGCACCGTTGAAATGTACCGAGGGTTCGGTGCCAAGACGATGGCAAGGTGCATCGACAAAAGCCCCCCCCCGATCAGACACATCGGCGTCTGCAACACAACGTAGAGCGTATTGTAAGCGTCCTGGTGCGCAAAGCGTACGTCGTTAATCAACATTTTTATCCGGTCCATGGTGGATTCCAATTTGGATTCCGTCAGCCCAATTAAGGTGGACAGAGCCATCTTGCGCACGCACGACTCCGTTTCGTCGGCCAATGTCAACCCCCCCGGCAAGCATAGGTTGAATCGCAGCAGTAGCTCCCGCATTCGACGGATCATTTGCCCCTCGGCCGCCCGAACCTGTTTTGCGAGTTTAATTTCTCGATTGGCAGACGCCAATTGCTCAACCAACTGCTTTATGATCTCTTCGTGTTCCGCGATCGACGCTTTGTCCACGATCGACGCTTTGTTCGCGGTCGACGCTTTGTCCACGATCGACGCTTTGTTCGCGGTCGACGCGGTCGTCTTGGTTTTACTGGTTTTGGTTTTACGTTTACCACGTCTCGTGGTCGAAGTCGGCACCTCAGAAGAGGACACTGTCGAAGACGCCTCGGTCGGAGAACACACCGTCGAAGAAGACGCGGTCGCAGAAGACGCGGTCGCAGAAGACGCGGTCGGAGAAGACGCGGCCGGAGAAGACGCGGCCGGAGAAGACGCGGTCGGAGAAGACGCGGTCGGAGAAGACGCGGTCAGAGAAGACGCGGTCGGAGAAGACGCGGTCGGAGAAGACGCGGGCGATAGAAACCAATCGTCTTTGCGTTGCTTCTTCAGTTTTTGCAAGGCGGCCTCTGTTTTCTGCAATTTCGAGTGCAAATCCTTGTATTTTTTGTCCAATTCCTTGTATTTTTTGTCGTTGCGTTCAAGCAGATCTGTGCTTCGTTCCTGCGCAAGGAGACAATCTCGCATTTTCATCGTCAAACGGTTACACTCGCGTTCCGATTCCTGGCGCATCCTCTTTGCGTCGACCTGAATTCGGCCCTCTTCCTCGGCCATTTCCGCGACGGTCCCGCGCAGTTCGTCGTTTTGTGCCTGTAGAGTCTTCTTACTCGTTTCCAAATCATGAACGGTCGATTCCAGTGCGTCGTACTTCGCTTTCAGTGCGTCGTACGTCGCTCTTAGATCGCGATTGCTCGTTCGGAGTTCTTCGTTTCTCGTCGCCAATCCTTCAATCACATTATTGGCATCCTTGACCGTCTGCGTTTCTCGACGATGGGCAGTGGTCAATGTCGTCAAGTAGACGTCTTTCGACTTAATCTCAGTCCGCGCCTGTGCCAAAGCGGCCGCGAAGTGATCCCGACTCTTCACCAGATTATCAACAATTTTTTCTTCTCCATGTAATGTTTGACACAATTCAACAAACGCGTTTACAGGGATCGCTGTCTGCAAAGGCATTTCGCGTATGTCGCACTTCACAGAATACAACGTGCCGGTCGTCGTCGTCGTCGTCGTAGGGCTGGCCGCCTTGGGGCTGGCCGCCTTGGGGCTGGCCGCCTTGGGGCTGGCCGCCTTGGGGCTGTTCGCCGTGGGGCTGTTCGCCTTGGGGCTGTTCGCCTTGGGGCTGTTCGCCTTGGGGCTGTTCGCCTTGGGGCTGTTCGCCTTGG
>NYXD01000129.1 GCA_002685435.1 Cryomorphaceae bacterium
CGTTCAATAATAGGACGCTTGCACCTACAATAGGCTCTCCACGAGGATCAACAACTGTTCCGCTAAGTTGTGCGTACACTGAACTACCGCACAAAAGTGCAAGAAAAAGAAGGGTTTTGTTCATACCCTTAAAATAGAAAGATTTTCGATTAAATGAGGTGCCTGTACCTCTTATTGTAACTTATTTATTCGCAGCACGTTGAAGACGGTCATTCACGGCTCTACCTAAACCGTATTCAGGTAATAAGTGAACATAGATAGTTGTCAACGGAGCCTTACCCAATAATCGCAATCCTTTGAATAGGTTACAAGCAGCTTCCGAATCTGATTTTTGCTCACTCAAATTGAAACTACTACTATGAGTTATTGTTTCGCCCCAATAGAGTATTCCTATTCCATTTGGATTATCGTTAGACTTTAAAGCAGCCAAAAGTGATTCTCTATCATCGAACAACTGAACGGAAGTACCGGGGTTGTAATGCGAGCTTAGCATTCCTGGGGCGCTTGGATTGGAAGAACTTAACTCAGCAGTAATCGGTCCTAGAACTCGTTCTAGTTGTTCTAAGGCCATTCCTCCTAAGCGCAAAACCTTAGGTGTATTTGAACTCATATCGACAATGGTACTTTCAATACCTATACTACAAGGACCACCATCGACTACGCCAGAAATCTTAGTACCTAACTGGTCCAATACATGTTGTGCTGTAGTCGGAGATGCAAAACCGAAAGGATTTGCGCTAGGCGCAGCAATGCAAAGACCGCTAGATTGAAGTACGTCTAACATCAAAGGATGCGCCGGAATTCTGACCGCCACGGTAGGGTGTCCGCTCGTTACAAGATCTGGAATCGTTTTCTTTTTAGGTAAAACAACCGTTAATGGTCCCGGACTGAAAGCAAGAAAAAGTTGTTCGGCTGCATTTGACAGTTCTGCAATCTCTTTAACCGCAGCTAAAGTAGGAACGTGTACTATAAGCGGATCAAAACTAGGCCTGTTTTTAGCCTTATAAAGCTTCGCTACTGCTGCCTCATTGGTAGCATCAGCACCTAATCCATAAACGGTCTCTGTTGGTAAGCCTACGATTTGCCCTTGTCGTAAAACATCAACCGCTTCGATAACTGAAAGTACCTTACCCATAGCTTAAGGAATATGCATGTATTTATGCGTCTGTAAGCTAACCTTCCACTTCGGGTTGGTCATCACGTAATCAACGATAAGAGGCATCATTTCTTCACGTTTACTCCATTCAGGTTGCAAAAACAATTGGCAGTCTTCATGCATCTTCGCAGCATGCTCTTCTGCCCACTTAAAGTCGTTTTGATTGTAAACGATCACCTTTAACTCATGCGCAGCCTTGTAGAAGGCTTCCATAGGTTGAGCTGTTTTCTTTGGGCTTAGACAAATCCAATCCCAATCACCGGTTAACTTATACGCTCCTGAGGTTTCAACATACACTTGCATACCCTTCGCTTTCAATGAAGAAACTAACGGCTCCATGTTCCACGTCAGGGGTTCACCTCCCGTTACAACCACGGTGGAACTGTACTTCTTCGCATTGGTTACAATGGCCTCAATGGGAGTTGGAGGATGACTATCCGGATTCCAACTTTCTTTTACATCACACCAATGGCAACCTACATCGCAGCCTCCTATACGTATAAAATAAGCCGCCTTACCAGTATGGAAACCTTCCCCTTGTATGGTATAGAATTCTTCCATAAGAGGAACCACTAGTCCTTCTCTTATTTCCGATTGCTTGTAACTCGCTGACGTTTGAATATCTTTCACTTATTCTTCTCCTAACTCTGTTACCTTCATTGTGTTCATCATCAGGGCAGCGCGGGTCATGGGCCCTACTCCGCCTGGGACAGGTGTTATGAAGCTACATTTAGGTGCAACTGCCTCGTAATCAACATCACCGAGCAATCTAAAGCCGCTTTTCTTGGTACTATCGTCTATTCTCGTGATCCCCACGTCAATAACACATGCACCCTCCTTAACCATATCAGGCGTCACAAATCCAGGCCGCCCAAGCGCTGCGACAATAATATCTGCATTTCTGCAAATATCTTCAAGGTCTTGAGTACGACTGTGGCATAGTGTTACCGTACAATTTCCCGGGTAATTGTGCTGACTTAGCAAAATTGACATCGGCGAACCTACGATGTGTGAGCGTCCAATTACAACACAATTTTTTCCTTCCGTAGGAACTTCATAGCGACGTAATAATTCCACAATTCCTTGCGGTGTGGCGGGAATGTATGTAGGGAGATTGAGCGTCATCTTTCCGACATTTTGTGGATGAAAACCATCCACATCCTTTTTAGGATCTACAGCTAATAAAACCTTCGTTTCATCGATATGCTGAGGCAATGGCAGTTGTACAATGTAGCCGTCAATATCGTCGTCATTATTTAGCTTACCTATGGCTTTCAGGAGTTCGGCCTCCGTAGTTTCTGCAGGAAGTTTGATCAACGTTGAACCAAACCCAACCTCTTCGCAATCACGAACTTTAGCATTTACATAGGTTCTAGAAGCCCCATCCTCACCTACTAGTATTGCTGCAAGATGTGGAATCTTTTTGCCCTGTGCTTTTAAATCTTTGACCCTAATGGCCAATTCTTGTCTGATTTTGGCTGAGGTTACTTTTCCATCTAAAACTACCATAGCTTATTCTTTAGCGCATTCCGCGCATCATATTCATCATTCCACGTTTTCCACCGCCACTTTGCATCATCTTCATGACTTTTCGCATGTCAGTAAACTGCTTTAATAGGTTATTTACATCCTGAACAGTGCGACCAGAGCCCGAAGCAATGCGTTTTCTTCGTGATCCGTTAATGGTATCCGGCTGCTGACGCTCAACAGGAGTCATAGAATTGATCATTGCTTCAATATGCTTGAAAGCATCATCGTCAATATCCACATTTTTTAATGCCTTGCCCATACCAGGAATCATCCCCATTAAATCCTTCATATTCCCCATCTTCTTGATCTGCTGGATTTGTTCCATAAAATCATCGAAACCGAAGGCATCCTGAGAGATTTTTTTACTCATTTTCCGAGCACTCTCTTCATCAAATTGTTCCTGTGCTTTTTCAACAAGACTTACCACATCGCCCATACCTAGGATACGGTCTGCCATGCGGTCTGGATGGAAAACATCCAATGCTTCCATTTTCTCGCCTGTACCAATAAACTTTATGGGCTTATTCACTACAGATTTAATCGTTAATGCCGCACCACCTCTTGTATCACCATCGAGTTTCGTAAGAATGACACCTTCAAAATCTAGAACATCATTAAATGCTTTAGCCGTATTTACAGCATCTTGACCCGTCATTGCATCTACTACAAACAGGGTTTCTTGAGGAGCTACAGCTTTGTGTATACGACCTATTTCATCCATCATGGCAGCATCCACAGCCAAACGACCCGCAGTATCGACGATAACTGTATTGTACCCTTTGCTTTTAGCATGTTTTACCGCGTTCTCCGCAATATTAACGGGGTCCTGATTTCCAACTTCAGCATAGACCTCTATACCTAGTTGCTCTCCTAATACCTGCAATTGATTGATTGCAGCAGGTCTGTACACATCACAAGCTACCAATAAGGGTTTACGTGATTTCTTACGGAGCAGATAATTGGCCAATTTCGCACTGTGAGTGGTTTTACCAGAACCTTGTAGACCCGCCATAAGTATGATTGATGGCGTTGAAGTGAGGTCTAAAGATTCAGCCTGTCCACCCATTAATTCGGCCATCTCATCACGAACGATCTTCACCATGGCCTGCCCCGGCTTAACAGCAGTAATAACACCTTGACCTATGGCTTTTGCTTTAACCGTATTAGTAAAGTCCTTCGCAATTTTAAAACTAACATCGGCCTCCACAAGAGCACGACGGATTTGCTTAACGCTATCCGCGATGTTTAATTCAGTTATCTTATTATTCCCTTTGAGAATATCAAAGGCACCTTCTAAACGGTCACTTAAACTTTCAAACATATGCTTAAACGTTTGGTATATTTTCTAAAGTCGCTAAAAAGAATTTCCAACTCTTCTGTACAGAACTGATTTGACATTTTTCATCGGGCGAATGTGCTCCCCGGATATTTGGTCCAAAAGAAATCAATTCCATTTCAGGATAATTAGTTCCTAAGATTCCACATTCTAATCCAGCATGACACGCCTGAATTTTCGGCTCTGCTTTAAAAAGGTCGCGGTATAACCCGCTCATAGTGGTAAGAATATTGCTTTTTGGATTAGGTGCCCAACCAGGGTAATCGCCGCTTAAGTCAACAGCACATCCTATGGTTTCAAAAATTCGCTGAATACCACGTGCCAGATCCATCTTTTCTGTCTCTACCGCACTACGCGTAAGACACATCACGGTAAAATCGCCGTCCTTTAAAGCAACTCGAGCGAGGTTATTTGATGTTTGAACTAAGCCCGCAATATCCGGTGACATTCGATAAATTCCATTTGGACAGGCGTAAATTGCACTTATGATCGATTGGCTAGCTGCTGCAGAAAGTGCTGCCTTGGGTCTATCTATGGTCTCGCAACTGATCTCAATATCTGCATCCGTTGTTGCGTGTTCGTCTATAAATTCTTCACCAACTCCGGTAATTACTTCTTCGAAAGATTTTTCACTACCGTTCCAAATAACGTGGGCAACACTCTCTCTTGGAATAGCATTCCGAAGACTTCCTCCATCTAGGGCAACCAATTGAACCCCATCGCCCAAACGATCGAGCAAACGGTTCATCAGCTTATTGGCATTACCTAAACCTTTATGAATATCCATACCACTGTGACCACCATTTAATCCCTTAATGGTAATCTCGTAGGCTAGGGCATCATTTTGTACAGGCTTCATATCAAAAGATCGTGTTGCCGTAGCGTCTATACCACCTGCACAACCAATGGTCAATTCATCATCGTCCTCAGTATCAATATTCAAAAGAATCTTACCGTTAAGCATTCCTCCCTTGAGTTCCAAAGCACCAGTCATTCCCGTTTCTTCGTCAATAGTAAATAGAGCGTCAATTGCGGGGTGCGCGATGGTATTAGAAGACAATACAGCCATAATGAAGGCAACACCCATGCCATTATCCGATCCAAGGGTCGTGCCTTGTGCCTTTACCCAATCACCTTCGACCAACATCTTAATTCCTTCCGTGTCAAAGTCAAATGTGGTGTCATTATTCTTTTGATGAACCATGTCAAGATGGGCCTGCAGAACCACGGGAGTCTTGTCTTCCATTCCAATCGACGCCGGTTTACGTATGAATACGTTACCAATATGGTCTACCTCAGTGGGTAGATTCAGTTTATGGCCGAAATCGACCATGAATTGGATCACACGCTCTTCCTTTTTAGACGGACGCGGAACTGCATTTAAATCTGCAAAGTGATTCCAAACGTTATTTGGCGCTAAGGCTCTTACTTCATTACTCATCTTACATTCTATTTGGCACTTGGATACCCAAGCAATTCATCGAAGCCTTGATTACTTCGCCTACTTTCTTACTCAACAACAAACGGAAGACAATGCTTTGTTCGGTTTCCGCCTTTAAGATGCTGTTGTTTTGATAAAATCCATTGTATTTCTTGACCAATTCATAGGTATAATTAGCTAACACTGCCGGAGAAAAGTTTCTAGCCGCTTGGTCAACTACTTCTGGAAATTGGAGCAGCGCTTTTATAACTATCGTTTCCTCCTCATTCGGCGTCAATGCTGACCAATCTAATACTTCTCCTTGCGGCGCCTTTCGCTGCAGGCTTTGAATACGTGCATGAGCATATTGAATAAAGGGGCCGGTATGGCCGTTAAAATCAATGCTTTCAGCTGGGTTGAAAAGCATGCGCTTTTTGGGATCGACTTTTAGGATAAAGTATTTTAATGCACCTAAGCCGAGTGTAGTAAATAGTTCTTGTTGTTCCGCTTCTTCAAGGCCGTCTAATTTACCGAGTTCTTTTGAAATAGTTTCGGCATCCGCGACCATTCCATCTATCAAATCGTCGGCATCTACCACCGTACCTTCCCTACTTTTCATTTTTCCAGAAGGAAGGTCAACCATTCCGTAACTTAAATGATGTAGTTGTTCCGCCCATGAATATCCTAATTTGGAAAGTATCAAAAAAAGAACTTTAAAGTGGTAATCTTGCTCGTTTCCAACAACATAGGTCATTCCCTTTGCTTGAAAATCCTTGAAGCGTTGAATGGCCGTACCAATATCTTGAGTCATGTAAACGCTAGTACCATCGCTTCGCAGGACTAATTTGTGATCTAAGCCATCACTTTCTAGATCAATCCAAACAGAACCGTCTTCTTTTTTATAAAACACACCCGAATCGAGCCCTTTGGTCACATCATCTTTACCAAGAACATACGTTTGACTTTCATAATAATTCTTATCGAAGTCTACTCCCAACTTAGTGTAAGTAGTATTAAAACCACTGTACACCCAATCGTTCATAGTTTTCCAAAGCGTTACAACATCAGTGTCCCCTTGCTCCCATTTCAAAAGCATCTCCTGCGCTCTCAAAAGTGATGGAGCGTGTTTTTTAGCTTCCTCCTCCGTTCTGCCTTCTGCAATTAATGCTTTGATCTCTTCTTTGTAGACTTGGTCAAATTTAACGTAGTACTTACCCACTAAATGGTCACCTTTCTCTCCTGAGGAATCTGGTGTTTCGCCATTTCCATACTCTTGCCAAGCCAGCATGGACTTGCATATATGAATACCTCGGTCATTGATAATCTGCACCTTAGATACGTCAGTACCATTAGCCTTTAAAATCTCAGCCACAGAATAGCCAAGAAGGTTGTTACGAATGTGACCTAGATGCAGGGGTTTGTTCGTATTGGGCGAACTGTATTCTACAATGTATGCACCTTTTGACCCAGGAGATGGGAGACCAAAGTGAGGATCTGAAGCGAAGATTTTGAATTGGTCTACATACACCCCGCGATCTAAATTTAGGTTTAAGAACCCTTTCACTACGTTGTAGCCAGCCACTGCGGACATTTCAAACAGCTTAGCACCCACTTCTTCTGCTACTTCTTCCGGCTTCTTTTTAGCCGCACGAACAAACGGAAAAACCACGAGAGTCACATCTCCATCAAATTCTTTTCGCGTTTCTTGAAGCTCCGGCTGTACGTGAACACCATAGAGCTCATTGAGCGCTTTACTAATGTCTTGTTCTAAACTCATTTATGCCGTTTTTGTCAAATATATTTCAGCCAACATGCAACGTGCACTGCCTCCACCTAGGGTTTCAATAGTATGCAAGTCACTGTGAAGGATGGTGTGGTATTGTTGTATAAAGTCGATTTGTTCTGCAGTCAATGCGCTATAGGCACTTGAGCTCATTACTAAAATCAATTGGTTCGCAGTTCCCTTAACCAGCAGCATGTTACCTGCAAAATTACCTTTTTGTTCCACGCTTATTTCTAAAATCTGTTTACCACTATTTCGTATCGCAGCCTCTACTCCAGCGCGTTCGGTTGAATCATGAATGGTATCCAAACAAACCAATACGTATTTGTCCGTGACGCACATCATAACATTAGTATGATAAATCTTTCCTATCCCTTCTGGGGTATCTTGATATGCAGTAAAAACAACAGGAGTATAGTCAAAGTCTACGCAAAAAGTCCGGAATAATCCTTCATCTGCGCGCTGCGACTTAGCTAGATAGGCAATTTTCGCATCGTGATCCAGTACCATAGAACCGGTACCCTCTAAGAAGGCCTCCTCGTTCTCCGATGATGTATAATCTACAGTTGCACCGATTTCATAGCCCCGACGTTCTAGTTCATCAAAAATATCAGATCGCCGCTCCATTCGTCTATTTTCTGCCTTCATAGGGTACAAGGCGATACGCCCGTCCTCGTGCATACTGATCCAATTGTTTGGAAAAATACTGTCGGGTGTATGCGGAATTAGGGTGTCTTCTAAAACTTCAACCACAACACCCTGTGCCCTTAGATTTTTGACGAATCCGTCAAACTCCTCACGAGCCAATTTTTGCGCATTTTGTTCGCTTGTTCCCTTCTTTTGGTAGAAGTTGTCTACGGCCGTTTCTTCATTCAAAGCGAATGCAACGGGTCGTACCATCAACAGTGTGTTTGTCGCATTTTTAGTCATTTATACACGCTTTAAAGGCATGGTTGTACAACGCAGTAAACCGCCCATTTTTTCTATTTCATCGTACACGATGCTGTGTACATTTAATCCTCGTTCCTTTAGCCAAAGTTGCATGGCCTCGCATTTTGCCGAAACAATAACATCCTTTGGACTAAAACTAAATACATTCGTCGCAAGTGAGTAAGCCTCTTCGGGTGAACAACGGTAAACGTTCGTTTCCCCATACCGTTCAACTAACCACTGCACATCCGATTCGTTTTTAAATAAATGCGGTGCGATAAGCGCTCCACCACCAATGGGCTGAAAGGCGCAATCTAAATGCAAGGACCCCATTCGAGGATTATTATCGTTCTTATGCAGCTCAAACCCTTTAAATTCTTTGGTAGGAAATTCGTCCGCCAAATAATCCATTCCCCTAAAATTCGTCCGAGCTGTTTTGTAGCGGTCGAAGGTTTCATCATTGCTTACTCCTACAAATACATGGTCATTATCAATAATAACGTCTCCTCCCTCTGCAAAGCAACCGCTGGGCATCATGATAATGTTCCAGGACGGAATGAGTCCTTCAATTTCGGCCATCGCGTCGCGCTCTTTTGCACGGTCAGCGATAACGTTTGGTATGATGTATTGATTCTCAATTACAAAGGCAATGTCTCTTGTAAATACTTGATTCAAAGAAGGAAGCATTGAGGGATATAAAACTTTTACTCCATTTTTTTTCAAAACAGCAATCAAACTATCAAGTTGCGAACTACATTCCTCTTCTTTTGGGAACATGCCCGACTTAACAGACTCATAACTGCGTGCATCATAGCATTCCTCCAATTCCGGAACACCGCCCATTCTTGTTGCCAAACCAACAACTACCGCGTCTAAGCGCCCGTATTCGTTTTGTATTTCTGGTAGAATTTGCATGAAAAACTGTTTGAAAGGCGAAAATAAGGCTTTAATGTGTTGATAACGCTATTGAAAGGCCCGAGTTTACTAACCACTACAAGCTTATTTTTGAAAATACAACACACCGACTCCCATGGCAAAAAAATCCACTAAAAAGGCACGGAAAGAACCGTCAAAGTTCTCTGTTCAAATCAAGCAGTTAACTGCTGATACTAAGGAAATTACAGATGACCCTACAACGAAAATTTTCGGTTCGCTCTTAGTGGTGATGATTGGTTTTTTTGCCGGTATTGCGATTCTTAGTTATTACCAAAATTGGGCCCAAGACTTCAGTTTGTCCACAACATCAAGTGGAACTTTTACGGATCCAGGCTATGTAGGAAACATTTTTGGAAGACTTGGAAACGCCGTGGGAACGCTGCTGGTTCTTAAAGGTTTCGGTTTGGCCGGCTTACTTCTGCCGCTTTGGCTGATGCTGTATGGGCTTAAACATGCATTCGCTCTAAAACGTATTAAACCATGGGTGCTCTTTAACCACTTCTTAGTCAATACGCTTCTGATTTCTATATTTTTGGGATGGCTAGCAAGCGAACACCCTTCCATCCTATCCGGACTCTCTGGCTTTTATCTTTACTTGAAACTTGCTCTTTATTTAGGTCGAATGGGCGTGCTTCTTGTCCTCTTTACAGTTGTGGTACTTTATATCGTTGTTGCACTGAAAATAAGATCGCTCACTTTTAGCTGGTGCGCGCCAAAACCTATGCAGTCAGCTGAAGACACGTCTGCCGAAACCAATCATAATACAACGGATGAGATAGATCTAATACCTGAAAATTATTCTACAAGTGAAAGCATAGTTTTAGCCCCGGAATCGGAAGAAGAAATACTTCCTGAACCCGTCCTTGTTTCGCAGCCTATTGCAGCGACGAGCGCAACATCTGATGGAGGGCAAGATGAAGATTCTTCGGCACTCGATGTGGTAGTTGCAGTACATGAAGAAGCAGTTGAGGACGACAAGTCTATTAATAAGAAAGTTAAGGATTTTGGCGAATACGACCCGACTCTTGATTTAAGTAAGTTCCAATTGCCTAAAATAGATTTATTACAACCCTACGGTGACGGAAAAATCACATTTGATAAAGAAGAAATTGAGGCCAATAAAAATCGAATTGTCGATACTTTAAAGAACTACAATATTGAGATAAAGGAAATCAAGGCTACCATAGGTCCAACCGTTACACTCTACGAAATAGTGCCGGCTGCTGGTATTCGTATTTCGAAGATTAAAAATCTTGAAGACGACATTGCCTTAAGTCTAGCTGCGCTGGGCATTCGAATCATAGCACCCATCCCAGGAAAAGGAACCATTGGTATAGAAGTTCCCAATGCGAATCCACAGGTGGTTAGTATGCGCCAGGTTATTGCCAGTAAGAAGTTTCAAGAATCTAATATGGAGCTGCCAGTAGCCATGGGGCGAACCATTACCAATGAAAATTTCATTTTTGACTTGGCGAAAATGCCACACCTTCTAATGGCAGGTGCCACCGGACAGGGTAAATCTGTTGGGTTGAATGCAATTCTAACATCCCTTTTGTACAAAAAACACCCGAGTCAGTTAAAGTTTGTTTTGGTAGATCCAAAAAAAGTAGAACTAACGCTCTACAATAAAATTGAACGCCATTACCTCGCTGTACTACCAGATACTGACGAAGCCATCATAACGGATACCGCTAAAGTGATTAACACGCTTAATTCATTATGTGTTGAAATGGATAATCGCTACGAGCTCTTGAAGTCTGCCATGGTGAGAAACATAAAGGAATACAATGCTAAATTCATCTCTCGGCGTCTAAACCCTGAAGAAGGACATAAATTTTTACCCTACATCGTTTTGGTGATTGACGAATTCGCGGATCTTATAATGACAGCTGGTAAGGAAGTTGAAATGCCCATTGCTCGCTTAGCACAACTTGCAAGAGCCATTGGAATCCACTTGATCGTGGCA
>NYXD01000121.1 GCA_002685435.1 Cryomorphaceae bacterium
GCAGGTTGTTGGAGAGCTTCACGGCAATGTCGTAATCATCAACCATCGAGTGCGTAATAGTCTCCGTATCTAGACTAACTCCTGTATAGAATGCGGCAACGTCGAAAGTCAATACTAAATGATCACCCGGTCTAATAGCCGTATTGACTTCTTTGGTCCGATACAATGCGTTTTTACCAGTATGCCAAGCTAAAAGCTGGTCATCGGCCCCTAAAATTCCTGATGCATTTACTCTACCATCTATTTTAAAGAAACGGTACATGGTTCCCCATGACCAGTACATTGCATTCGAACTGGAAAGCGGATGATTAGAAGCAAATGATGTGGGGTCTTGAATATTATTAATGGAATCTACACCCATTCCAAAGCTGAATTGGTCCACTTTCTTTGCTAAGGGCAGTACATGATTCATGGTAACACTGTCCTGCGCATTAACGAAAATGACAGGCTCTTTTACCTCATCTCCAAGCGCGATTTGACTTAAATAAAAATGAATCAACTCAAATTTAATGGCCGTATCTCCCTCATACAGTGTCTCACCTATCTCAAAAGGAACGCCGTTGTGTTCAAGGTTAATTTCCAAAGTAACCTGCTGCGATCGATCACCACAAGAACTAAATAAAAGAGCTAATGGAAAAAATAAAAATAATGCTGAACGCATAGAGCAGTGATTTTTAAAGTTTAAACTCGAACTCACTACTGACGTTGTCTCGCAAAATTTTAGCTAAATCGTAATCCGATGCATCCGCTGGGTCACTATTGATAATATTCATTGTGGACGGACTTAATCCAATGAGGCTAAAAATTCCAGAAAAGAAATTATCGACGTCAATATCCATCACAATAAATACATCCTTGTTTGAGCCAACATTAAAATTGCGATTTTCACTTTTCATCACAATCAAATCCGGAGTAGCAAAACGCCAATTAAAATTTGCCTCCGGCGTCGTGAATACGCTGTCCGCTGGATTAAAAATTCGACCTTCGATTTGAAAAAAGCTATGACCAATATCACTACCATTCCATACCAAGCCTTTGCTTAGGGGATTAGTCGTTTCTAGTTGCTCAGGAGCAGTAAAAGCGCGTGCGCTATCCAATCCTATGTTATACTCTATGCTACCATTGTAGTTTCCTGAAGGCAGATAAGCGAGTTTCACTTCTGAATTTCCTATCAAATCGATCATAGTCAAGTCACTTTCTGTAAAAGTGGTATCCTGTTCGTCATAGCTCACGAAGCGTGCACCGCTGAGTGTAACGTAGATATGATCAAATTTTACTAAATCGCCATTGACCTCATATACCGTTGAGGTGTCAACTATCGCACCGTCATAATATTTGTAGGCACGTATGTAGATATTTCTATTATCAAGTGCGGTAGGATCAACAACTGGAATAGGATCTTCACATGCTGTAAACAGCGTTGATACAAGTACTAAAAGAATTATTTTTTTCATTCGTCTTTAATTTTCAAAAACTCTGGCGCTTGTTCTATAGCAACCATAATTTCATCTAACAGTTCATCATTGGATTTTGAAAAGTCCAATTGTAAAGGTTCCTTAAAGGTAATGTTTAACAGGTTACCATTGCTTTTCACAAACATACCGGTTTTATCGAAGGCTCGTCGAAAGCCGTCAATCACTACGGGAACAACTACTGGCCTCAATTCTTTAATCAAATGTACCGTTCCTCGCCTTCCTTTCACGAAGGGCCTTGTAGTACCTTGTGGAAAGGTTATGGTCCAACCGGTTTCCATCGCCCGTTTAATATTCTCAATATCCTTTGGATCTACCGAACGGTTCACATTCTTTCCGGCCTCACGCCAAGTGCGCTTAATACTTACACTCCCGGCGTATTGCATAAGCTTAGGTAGGATTCCCTTTTTCATGGTTTCAGCCGCGGCGACGAAAAACACGTTCAGTTTGGGACGAAAAAGCGTGTGAAAAGGAACACTATTGTAGCGGCGATTTTCAGCAGCGTTAAATACCTGATACATAGCACTAACATCTGCGAAATACGTTTGATGGTTCGAGACAAACAAAACCCCCTGGTTTGGCAAGTCGCGCAATTTATCCGCACCTACAATCCGGGTAGTATTGATGCGAAAGAAACGGTACCAAGTTATCAAACCAAACACAAAAATCACCGTCCGCTTAATGAGCAGATTGTAACCAAAGCTATCACGCTTGAATGGATTTAAGTGCATGCGATTATTGTTTCAGGTCGGCAAATATACTGCTAAGAAAACAGAGCGCTAAGCTCTCCAAGAATCATTGCTGTCGCACCCCAGATCACTTCGCCTTGCCAATGAAACGCTGGTACCCTTAAGACACCATATTTCGTCATTACCTCTGCATCGCGTAATATCGAACGATCACATATTCTATTTAGCGGAATGGACAACGTATAAGCCACTTCTTTTTCTTCCAAGACCAATTCTGGTAGAGTTGGACTGTAGGTCACGTATGGTTCTACGTAAAAATTTGAGGGCGGTATATACAGCCAACTCAATGCTCCGAGAGGAAGCAGTTCGTCCTTACGCAGTCCTACTTCTTCAAAAGCTTCACGATACGCGGTATGCTCTAGTGTATGATCGTCTTCTTCAAACTTTCCACCTGGAAAACTAATCTGACCACTGTGCGTACCATCGTATACCGGACGCTTCATAAGCAGTACCTCAATCCCATCGACTCCTTCAAAAAGATGCACTAATACACCCGCACGTTTCGGATTCTTAGACACTACCGCTTCCAAATTGAGTGAATTTCTGTAGGAAGGCATCAACAGTTGATGCCCCTTAATGCCGGGGAGCGGTTCTTGAAAAGCTGTTTTTAGGTCTGCAAGGGTCATGTTTCTAAAGGTAGCTCAGGATTTTTGCGCAGTGCAAAAAGAGTCGTTATCTTTGTTTTCTATCATATTTTAAACTTAATAGAACATGACTATAACTCAATTCAAATATATCGTCGCAGTTGACAACCATCGCCATTTTGCGAAAGCTGCGGAAGCCTGTTTTGTAACGCAACCCACTTTAAGCATGCAAATTCAAAAGCTTGAAGAAGAATTGGACATTCTCATCTTCGACCGCTCAAAACACCCCATCGTACCCACACCATTAGGCGTACGCCTCATAGATCAAGCACGAAAGATTCTGCACGAAAGTGCCGTACTGGAGAATATGGCCAAACGTATAAAAGGTTCCTATGAAGGAATATTGAGTTTAGGCGTAATCCCTACGGTCGCGCCTAGCTTACTTCCGCGATTTATTCCGGAATTCAAATCGAAATTTCCCGATATCACCCTAAAAATTGAAGAGCTCAAAACGGAGGATATGATTGAAGCACTACGCAAGGATCAGATCGATGTGGGCATCGCAGCTACACCTTTAGATGAAAAAGGTATTGTTGAGGATCCATTGTACTGGGAACCATTCATGGCCTTTGTACCGGATTACCATCCGATGAAAAACGACGAATTTTTATTGGCCTCAGAAATTAACGTGAAAGATCTATTACTCTTAAACGAGGGGCATTGCTTTAGAAATAGTGTTTTAAAACTCTGTCAAGCTAATCCTCAAGAAGGACAGGGATTACAAATGGAAAGTGGAAACTTTGATACCCTGGTAAAATTGGCACATAGAGGTATGGGAATGACTTTGCTGCCTTATTTAACAGCCATTGATTTAGAGGAGAAATATAAGTCAAGCGTAAAACCTATCGCGACCCCCACTCCTGGCCGTGAGATCAGCTTACTTTATGCAAGGACGCAACTTAAAATAGAATGGATTGAAGCAATGGGGGCATTAATCAAGGTACATCTTCCTAAAAAAGTACTTTCAAAACCCGATCAGATAGTTAGCCCATAAACTGGAAGAACCAAGTCAAGATAAATAGTAAAACCACAGAAAGCAGGTTTAAGGCAATCCCACGGTAAATCATATACGACATACTCAAACTGCCCGTTGAGAATACGATGGCATTAGGAGGTGTAGCCATAGGCAGCATGAAGGCACAACTCGCACCAAGGACCAGCGGAAGAGATAAAGCGTAAAAATCTAACCCCAGAGCTGTAGCCAATGAATACACTAATGGAAGTAAGGCGCTAACAAGTGCCATATTGCTCAGCAATTCAGTCGCAAAGACGCCCAACAGCGCCATAACTAACAGCCAGGTAGCAAAAGGGACACCTTTTAGGGATTGTAATTGATCACCTAACAGCACAAACCACTGGCTAGCCTGCAATGTACCTGCCAATGCCAATCCGCCTCCGAACAGGAGTAAAATTCCCCATGGCAAGGCTTTCGTATCCCCCCAATCCAATACACTTTTGTTTGAACCATCGAATACCGCGAATAAAAGTACAGCGGCTGCTAATGCGATACCGGTATCTGACCATTGTATAACTGGAATCCATACACTTAAATACGGACGGAGTATCCATAACATTGCGGTTAGCGCAAAAACCATCGCTACTCGAGTTTGTGCAGCTGATAAAGTACCTAACCGACTCCATTCATCTTTCAACCAGTTTCGTGTGCGCTCTTCTTCAGATGGGGAGAGCTCATTTTGCCCCAACCCCCTACGTAGAATCAAATAAGCTATTGTACCCAACAAAAGACTTGCGGAAAGTCCGACCGGCAACCATTCAACGAAGCCTATTTGACGGTTCAATTGCTCACTCATAAATCCTGCAAAAATCATGTTTGGCGGGGTCCCAATTAAGGTGGCCATACCACCAATATTTGCTGCCCAAGCCACACTAAGGAGTATAGGGCGAGCCAATTTTTCACGCTGCTGCGGCTCCAGAATAGCAATTACACTGGAGGCTATGGGCAACATCATAATGGCCGTTGCTGTGTTCGATATCCACATGGACATGAATGCTGTAGCCAGCATAAAACCTGCTAGTAATTGATGGTCTTTTGTGCCCGTTTTACGTAAAATCCAAAGTGCTATTCTGTAATGAAGGCCTGTCTTTTCCAATGCCAAGGCTAAAACAAAACCGCCGAAAAACAGATAGACCAACGGATGCGCATAATACGCCGCTAAGGATTTGGCCTCAGCTATTTCCAATGCAGGGAACAATACTAAAGGTAATAATGCCGTAACCCCTAAATGCACCGTTTCTGTAATCCACCAGATAAGCATCCACAATGCAATGCCTAGTAACCAATACTGCGATTGAAAACTACCCAGAGCAGCTGTAAGAATGGCGGAAACAGGACCAGCGAGGCGAATTATAGGTGTAACTTTGTTCATCTAAACGAATGGCATATGAAATTGGTCTTTGCGACGCATAACCCGGGTAAGTTACAAGAGGTTCGTGAATTATTAGCACCCCATTACGAGGTAATTGGATTAACCGACCTCGGAGATCATGAAGAAATAGAGGAAACTGCATTAACCTTAGAAGGCAACGCATGGATTAAAGCTCGAACCGTTTGGCAGAAGCACGGATTATCCTGTTTTTCGGACGATACTGGGCTAGAAATTGAGGCACTAGATGGGGCTCCAGGGGTTTTTAGCGCAAGATTTGCGGGGCCTGAGAAAGACCCACAAGCAAACATGGACAAAGTCCTTCACAAACTTAAAAACCAAAAGAATCGAAATGCGCGCTTTAGAACCGCAGTGGCACTAGTACTCAACGGTGAAGAACATCTTTTTGAAGGAACCGTGAATGGAGTGATAACCACGTCACAATCTGGTGCTAAGGGCTTTGGCTACGATCCTATTTTTTCACCAAACGGTTTTAACAGCACCTTTGCAGAAATGGATGCGCCGACGAAAAATGACATCTCACACCGGGGTCTGGCCATTAAAAAATTGGTTGCATTTTTGAAAGCGAACTAATCTTCCGCTGCTAAATCCTGAGGCCTAGCAAAGAAGCTGAAATTGACATGACCGTAACGACGGTGGGCGAAAAATCCCGGCAAATGACTCAAATCGGTCTGATCACTATGCTCTAGAATGGCCTCCCCGCCTTCGCGCAAGAGTCCCAAATCAATAATGGACTTCGCTAAATCTTCATAGCGCTCCCAATCATAGGGTGGATCCGCGAATATGAGGTCAAAACTGGTTGAAGCACGGCGAACATACTGCAATGCATCTGCCTGGACGACATGTATACCCGCATCTAACGCTTCTGAAGTAGCTGTGATAAACCGAGTACAGTTTCTATTTTGATCAACCGCGATTAAATCTAACGTACCGCGCGAAGCAAACTCATAGCTTATGTTGCCTGTACCTGAAAACAGGTCTAGAACACGGGTTTCTTCAAAATCGAACCGATTGTTTAAGACATTAAATAGACTTTCTTTTGCAAAGTCAGTGGTCGGTCGAGTCGGTAAGTTTTTCGGAGCGGTAATTCTTTTACTGCGCCATTTTCCGCTGACAATCCTCATAAACGAAGAAGATTAGCAAAGGCTACGGCATCAAAATCAGATAAAGCAGAACTGATCTTTGCCCATTGCTGGATTTTGAATAACTGAACTGAAGAAAAATAGGGCTCGATAACAGGCTTGTAGGCACGCGCAGAATAGCCACTCAACTCAACAACTGTAGCCGCTCGATCCCATCCTAGCTGCTCCGAGACATTCCCTAAATGATACAATAATTCGGACTCATTACTACACGGAAAACTGTTGATGACCTGCCATTTATTCGCCGATCCAGCAAAAACCTGAATACTGTCCGCGTACACATGAACCCAAAGCTTAGGGCTCGAAGTTGGTTTTATTCGTTCCAATTGAATGGCCCAATTGTGTCTACAGACTAACGTATCGCTTTGACTAAAGCGAAAATCGGATTCATTCAAGTACGACAAAAACGTCATGGAATTCGAAGAACTTAAGTCCATAAAATTCGCTTTCTGACCTAAAGCTGTGGCAGTCCAGTCCGGCACTTCGCCTCCGCTCATAATTTCCGGAATAAGAACCGTATGCGGGGCTTCAATAGCATAGAGAACTTCACCCGGTAACTCTTGAAATCCAGCAAGAACATCTGCTATGGGATTTTCGCCCCAAGATGAACGAGGATGAAAGCCAAACAAATAAATCTGGCGTGTGGTTGTATGACGCACTAAAAAAGAAAGTCCATCCTGTTGGTACAGGATGGACAATGTGCTCTCACCTGCCTTCGCGTTCGCGAAAGCTGGATCTAGATTATTCTGACTTACAGTAAGTGTTTTCGTAGTTACCACTGATGGTAGGTTCTGTTAATGAGCCAATGGTTAATGCTTCATTCGCGACTTTATTGAATGCTTGGGGATAGCTATCCGCAACATCGGCAAAAACAGTCGCATATGGCGCACTCACCTCAAAGGTAGCAACATCAACGGCATTTTTATTAATCTTGCCCGCGTTCATTGTAAATAAACTGTCAGTACCAGGTATTCTCAGCATCGTTTGTGCATCAAA
>NYXD01000130.1 GCA_002685435.1 Cryomorphaceae bacterium
CAGGTTGTAGAACCTCCTGTTACCCAATTAAACGTTGCGCTCGTAGATCCCACATTAGTAAGACTAAACTGCGAAGGATCTGGACAAAGCGGCTGATCGTCTACGATTACTTCATCAATAGCTATATCACCCTGAGATCCGTTTCCTTTTGAAGAAATCCAACGTAAAACAATAGTATCGCCAGCGAAACCCGCTAAATCTACTTCTTCGAAAATCCACTGATTCCCTTGATTACCTGATTTAGTAAAGTATGTATTCCAAGTTTGTGTTGAATCCACCCATACTTGTAACTTCAAAGTATTAACGTAGAACCCACGCATATGATAATAGAACGAAACGCGCGGTTTTAGCAAACTGCTCAAATCTAGTAATGGAGATTCTAACATAGCCTCCTGATTTGGTGCACCTTGAGAAGCCTCGGTATACATATACTTCCCAGAACCACTGACATCCGTAGTTGGCCCTGTCTGACCTGTGGTGGTTGTTCCTGAGCGAGGACCCCAACTAAGCGAGGAAGACGCTAACGTATCGGATTCAGGACTTCTAAACCAACATGCTGCCATGCCGTTACCGATATTGTAGAAACCAGTTCCCGAAGTCCAAGTCGTCGAATCAAAATCTTCCGACCATGGCGCCGCGACAGCAGCACAATGCGTTGTTCCTAAGATTGGACCTATCCAATCCGACTTATCCGAAGGCCCACAAACTTCGCGTATCCAAAATTGGTATGAAGTTCCTGCACTTAATCCTGTGATTGTAGCCGGATTCGTACTAACACTGGTTGTTGTGTTCGCTGTGGCGCCTAAAGCAGCACTAGGAGCACCGTATTGAATGTCCCAACTTAAGGCGTTTACAGCTTGCCACTGTAATGTAATGCTCGTTGTGGTACGTGATTGAAGTGCTAATAATGATGGGTCTGGACACGTAGGCGCCTCCTCAAATCCAAAGTCATCAATAGCAACATCTGCCTGATTATTATTTCCAAAACCTCGCGACGCACTGAATTTGACTAGAACGGTGTCGTCCACAAACTGGCTTAGCGTGTAGGTCTGTAGTAAAAAGGTATCAGATGTAGCCGACTGTTGCGGACCATTAATGCTCCCCACATTTACCCAACCGGTAGATTTTGACCAAACCTCCGTTTTTAATTCATTGATTTGAGCACCCGTCATATGGTACCAAAAATTTAATTCTGGTACGGTTAACGAACTTAAGTCCATCAACGGTGATGTCAATGTAGCAACACTTTGATTTGCAGCTCCACTGGCTTCAGCATAAACGTACTGCCCACCACCTGTTCTATCGTCAAGAGGACCAGTTCCAGGTGTACCCGTACTGTCTTCTCCAACACCAAAGGCATACCCTTGACCATCGTCTGGATCAGCAGGATCACGTTGCCAACAACCGTCTACAATGGAACCGTCATTATCAAAACCCGAACCAGGTATCCAATTTGTCGTATTGTCGAAATCTTCAGTATAACTAGTTGTAAATGTTATAGGTGCGCACAATGTGGTCAAAGAATCCACAGCTGACCATATACTTACGTCGTTTGTTCCACAAGAATCGCGCACATAAAAATCATAATTCGATGAAGCAGAAAGACCGCTAAGTACAAATGGGTTAGATAGCGCAGCTACCCTAGTACCTGTACCCGGTGTGAATCCTGGCGTTCCATATTCAACTTCCCATTGTGCGGAACCACCTGTAGTCCAGCTTATTTGGGCCTGATTACTCATCACCCAGTCTACCGCCACTGCTGTAGGCTGATAACACGTCGGTGCAGGATAGTGATTGACAACAACCTTCCAACTACTGTCCGCTATTCTTTGAGTCGTTGTATTACATGCGGTGTTGAATTGTTGTCTAAAGGCATTTAATTCAAAAATCAAGAACGTATCTGTAACCGCGCCGTTAAAGTCATTGATAGTACGTATGGTTGTTTCTGTAGTACCATTTGTACCAGAAATACCATAGCTCAATGCTGCTTCTTTTTCGCTTTCACTGACTAATTCTAGATAAGTTCCTATATCGTCCGGTGCAGAACCACCGAAGAATCCGCCTGTAGTTTCGACGGTGTACTCCAATCGAACGGATGAAATCCAGTGTCCTGTAGGGATGGAAATACCTACCGTATCGGCACATGAGCTTTGCGAATTAATGTTAACAGGCGCTACTACCTGAACACCAATATCACCTGAAGTATAGAGTGTAGAGTCAGATGAAATTTGAGCTTGTACACCGGAAACTGCGAAAAGCGCAAACAAAACAGATAAAAGATACTTCTTCATTGGGAAAATATAATCGTTTTTACAAGAGCATAAGATAGTTCAACTCTGTTAAATAGAGACTTACTTTCACTCAAGGTTTAAGGGGGTTTACACAATTATTTACAAGTCCTTATTAAAATTGGATTTTAAGTATACCTTGTATTCGTGAATACTCTTTTTCATGTCCTTCCTTAATAAGAAGATACCCAGCAAGTTGGGCAGAGTCATGAGCGCAATGGCAATGCCCGCAAATGTCCAAACAATTGTGGTATCGATAATTGCGGCTAGAAAAAAGCCAATCACATACAAAACACGATAATAATTAACATACTTCACGCCGAACAGATAAGTGACGCTACGACCGCCATAATAACTCCACGAAATCGCTGTCGAAAAAGCAAACAACAACAAACCTATAGCGACAATATACTGGCCGTAATCACCAAACAACCCTTTATTGAAAGCAATAGCTGTTAAGGGTGCACTATGCACCAAAGATTTCCCTGTGAAGGTAAGCCCTGCCGTTTCTTGTAACCTGCCTTTTTGCACCATGAGTACACCAGAATAGGGTCCTTCTTCATTTGAAACAATCACCTCTTCCGCAATAGAACGCGCATGGAGTACTGTTGCCTCTGATTTTATTTTCCCTTGCTTCACGGCTAATTCTCCTTGAAATGGAACCAGTGTTTCACTCGATAACCAAGCCTGGTTATTAAAGTGATTGAATAAACGACCTCCATCGATTTCTTCCGAGAGTCCACCTTCCATAATTTCGAGATCGGCAAAACTAAAGTCGTTCAGGTGCTTTTCATTCCAAACTCCTGAACTTAACAAGGTTAACCCAGTGATTGAGCAAATAATAATAGTATCAATAAAAGGCTCTAGAATAGCGACCATTCCCTCGCTTACAGGGTGCTCTGCCTTCGCTGCCGCGTGCGCAATTGGAGCTGAACCCTGCCCTGCCTCGTTGGAGAAAAGACCGCGGTTCACACCTCTGTTAAATGCGTACGCTATGGTTGCACCAAGGAACCCACCTGCAGCTGATGAGCCAGTGAACACGTCCGCAAAAATGCTAATAAATGAAGGGACAATATTTTCATAATTTGTAACAATCACCGATAAAGCACCGATCAAATAAATAAGTGCCATAACGGGAACCAATTTTTCTGTAACCGCTGCAATACGCTTAATTCCTCCTAGAATAATTAGACCAAGCAATACCGAAAGCACAGCACCAGTTACGATCTCTTCTATGCCAAAAGTCGCTTTCAAAGAGGCGGCAATACTATTCACTTGAGGCATGTTACCTGTTCCAAACGAACTGATAATGGCGGCAACAGCGAAAAGCGTTGCCATCCACTTCATACCAAGCTTGTTTTTCATGTAATACATGGGACCTCCAGAAGCAGTACCATCTTCAGCAAACTCACGGTATTTGTGACTTAAGGTTACCTCAACAAATTTTGTGGTCATCCCAAGAGCGGCTGTCACTAACATCCAAAACAGTGCAGCTGGACCGCCCAGGTGAATAGCGAAAGCTACACCCGCTATATTTCCAGTCCCTACCGTTCCTGACAAAGCTGTGGTTAAAGACTGAAAGTGAGACGTATCGCCTTTAGCACCGTCATTATCAAACTTTCCGCGCACAACTGCTATGGCATGACCGAAGTAGCGTATTTGAGGAAATCCTAGGTAAAGAGTAAAAAAGATACCTGAACCAAGCAAGGCAAAAACGAACCAGCTTGAACCGCCGATGTATCCGTCAATAGTCGCAAGAAAATCATTGATTTGGACTAAATCCATAGTAGGTGAGTTTCATTAGTGTTAAGTGGCGTGAATATAATAAAAAAGCCCCCGCACCTTGCGGTACGGGGGCCTGTTACATCCTTTAATTCTTGCGGGTTATTTCACTTCTTCGAAATCGACATCTGTGACATCATCTGCTGCACCGGCATCACCGCCAGTACCTGCGTCAGGGTCTTGATCTCCGCCTTGCTCTTGCTGCATTGCAGCTTGAATCTCTGCAGAAGCCGCCTGTAAAGCGCCATTCAATTTCTCTTGAGCCGCATCACATGCCGCGATATCTTTTGCGGCATGAGCTGCTTTAAGTTCAGTTAGCGCAGCATCAATAGGACCTTTTTTATCTTCTGGTAATTTACCTTCGAGATCCTTCATTTGCTTCTCAACTTGGAACACCATGCTATCAGCAGCGTTGAGCTTGTCAATATCCTCTTTTGCTTTCTTATCTGCGTCTGCATTCGCTTCCGCTTCTTGCTTCATGCGATCAATTTCTTCTTGAGATAAACCCGAAGAAGCCTCAATACGGATATTCTGCTCTTTACCTGTATTTTTATCTTTAGCACTTACGTTAAGGATACCGTTCGAATCAATATCGAAGGTCACTTCGATTTGAGGAACACCGCGCTGTGCTGGTGGAATGCCGTCCAAATGGAAACGACCAATAGTCTTGTTGTCGCTTGCCATAGAACGCTCGCCTTGAAGAATATGAATCTCTACCGAAGGCTGATTATCGGCAGCCGTTGAGAAGGTTTCAGATTTCTTCGTAGGAATAGTTGTATTCGCTTCGATGAGTTTCGTCATCACACCACCCATAGTTTCTATACCTAATGAAAGTGGCGTTACATCTAAGAGAAGAACGTCTTTCACATCACCTGCGAGAACACCACCCTGGATAGAAGCTCCAATAGCTACTACCTCATCTGGATTCACACCTTTCGAAGGCTCTTTCCCGAAGAACGCTTTTACCGCATCCTGAATAGCCGGAATACGCGTCGTACCTCCCACTAGAATAACTTCATCTATTTCAGAAGTTGAATACCCTGCATTTTGCAATGCACTGCGTGCTGGTGCAATAGTGCGCTCAATCAAGCTAGCTGCTAATTGCTCGAACTTTGCTCGACTCAACGGACGAACCAAGTGTTTGGGACCTGACGCTGTCGCTGTAATGTAAGGCAGATTAATTTCCGTTGAAGTCGTCGAAGACAATTCGATTTTAGCTTTCTCAGCTGCTTCTTTTAGACGTTGCAGCGCCATGTTGTCATCGCGCAAATCCATATTCTCTTCAGCTTTAAACTCTTCTGCCAGCCAGTCAATAATGACCTGATCAAAATCGTCACCACCAAGGTGCGTATCACCGTCCGTAGATTTCACTTCGAATACACCGTCACCCAGCTCTAGAACCGAAACGTCGTGTGTACCACCACCACAGTCAAATACTGCGATTTTTTGATCCTGACCTTTCTTATCTAGACCGTAAGCTAAAGCAGCTGCGGTAGGCTCATTAATGATACGGCGAACATTCAAACCTGCGATTTCTCCAGCTTCTTTAGTTGCTTGACGTTGTGCATCATCAAAATACGCTGGAACCGTAATTACGGCTTCAGTGACATCAGCACCCAAATAGTCTTCAGCAGTTTTCTTCATTTTTTGAAGAATCATTGCCGAAACCTCTTGCGGGGTATATTGACGACCGTCAATATTTACGCGAGGCGTATCGTTATCGCCACCCTCTACTTTATAAGGTACACGCTTTGCTTCTTTTTGTACGTTAGAAAACTTCTCTCCCATGAAACGTTTCACGGAGTAGACTGTTTTCTCAGGGTTAGTGATGGCCTGACGTTTTGCAGGATCACCTACTTTACGTTCACCGCCTTCAACGAAACCTACAATAGAAGGTGTCGTTCTTTTTCCTTCACTGTTCGGAATCACTACAGGCTCGTTACCTTCCATTACGGATACACAAGAGTTCGTGGTTCCAAGGTCAATACCTATGATTTTACCCATTTTATAAATTATTTAGTTTGAGTTTTCAAATTCATTCGGCGGGTATAGAACAAGGGTTGTGCCACAAAGAAAGGGATTCAATTTTGAACACAATTTGGCATAAATCGCGAAAAACACATGCCACAATGGAACTTTTTTTGGTTCAAAAAGTGACAAACTGTCTCTTTAGGTCTTGCTAGAATTTGACAGGAAATCCGTCAACACAAATAACAGAGTCGATACCTTGAAAATCTACCCATCCCATATTGCAGGTATAGATTCCTCGCCACAAACTGTCCATGGACGTATTACTCAGTTTGATCTGCTTCTTAATGGTATGACCGCGAGAACTGAAAAGACCGATACCGCCATCGATATTGGTGAAAAGCGGTTTTTCTTGAACAATCCCTTGTGAAGGTTGACTTACATTGATATAGGTAGCGTAGTCATCAGCTGCAGCCCATAACTCGAAATCTATACTCTTAAAAACGCGTACGGTATCAGTAGTCTTACCTATGTTATTTCTCAAGAATTGATAATAAGTGGCATAACTGAGTTCTGTGACATAATTACCAGATCCTGTAAGATTCGTTCCAGTCCTTGTTGGCAACGCATAGGTCACCGTCTTCACTGCACTATCCTTGGGATTACGAACAGGCGCTTCCTTGTATTTAAAATGAATGTAACCTTGGTACAAGCGGGCATTTCTAGCCGCATCCCATCCAAACTTCGCATCTTGAATCCCAAAAGTCAGTTTTTGAAAACCTTTAGGTCTTGTAATCTCTACAGGACCTACCACAGGCGAGACCGCTTCAAAATTATTATTACCTGGGATGAAGCCGCGTAGTCGATATTCAAAATTGTGATCAATAGGCGCATCGGTCCAATACAATCGATAATTATCGGTTGTAAACGTTCCTGATGCTAGGATATTTGTGTCTTTCCGGTAGAACTCGTAAGTGTTCAATACATTTCCTTGATCATTGAGCTGAGTCAAATACAAAGAAGCTGTATCAAAATAAAGGCTATCGCTGTGCGTTGCACCTGCGAGCAACCCATCCGTTCCTAAATACGTTCGATGTAATCGCACCCATTGCGTATCCTGA
>NYXD01000131.1 GCA_002685435.1 Cryomorphaceae bacterium
ATAAAAATCAAATCATAGGTTTCATACTTGTGGCTGTCATTATGCTTGGTTACGGCTGGTGGCAAAGTAAAAATGTACCGGATGAACCTCTTGTGCCTGTAGTAGAGGAGTCTGAAGAATCAGTCAGCGACCCTGAATTAGTGATACTTGACGAATTGACGGTAGATACTGTTTCTGAGATAGCTATTAATGCCTATCAAGCGGAAGAGTTTGTAGTTGAAAACAATGATTTAAAATTGACCTTTAGCACCAAGGGTGCAAGGATGATTTCTGCACAGATTTTGGATTATCAAACCTACGATAGTCTGCCGCTGTATTTGGTGAATGAAAATCAGACCATGGATTTGATTCTACCAGGTGCGGAGAGTCTTAATCAGAAAGAATTCGCGATTGACTCACGCTCCTCGTCCGGCGTGGTGCTGAGCGATGGTGTTACGAAAGTTCGAATAGCACTGCCTGAAAATGGCTTTGATTTTTCATGGGTAGTCAGTGGTCGTGCAGCAGCTTCAGGTAAGCCAGAGCTGTTTTGGGAGCGTACAGCCAAGCGCACGGAAAAAGGCATTAGTAACGAACGTATCTATTCCACTTTTTCTTATAAAGTCTCTGAAGATGGAGATATTGAAAACATGAGTGGGCGAGGAGGTGACGACAGTGAAGCTCTTGGTGCCGTGGATTGGTTAGCACAAAAACAACATTTCTTTTCCTTCATTGCTCATCCTGAAGCTGGGTTCTCTCAGGTGCAAGCAGCTACTGTTAATGGAGGCGATGAAGATGAGAGTATCGTTAAAAAATTCTCTAGTACCGCTACACTTAATGCCACTGTTGATGGTTCGTACACCTTACCCTTTACATTTTATGTAGGTCCAAATCATTACCAGACACTGAAAGACTACGATCAAGGTTATGAAAAGGTGATTAATTTCGGTTGGGGAATCTTTGGTTGGATTGGTCGAGGCGTCGTAGTACCCATTTTTAATTGGCTTGAAGGTTATGGATTAGGTTACGGCTTAATCATACTCATTATGGTGCTTATCATTAAAGGAGCCATGTCGCCATTGACTTTCGCATCCTACCGTTCCATGGCTAAAATGCGTGTGCTCAAACCGCAATTAGACGAGATGAATAAAAAATTCGGGGAGAAAGATGCGGTCGCCAAACAGCAAGCACAGATGGCCTTATATAAAGAGGCAGGTGTGAATCCTTTAGGAGGTTGTATCCCAGTGATCGTTCAGATGCCAATTTTGATTGCCATGTTCCGATTCTTCCCTGCGTCGATTGAACTGCGAGGTGAAAGCTTCCTTTGGGCCACAGATTTAAGTACTTACGATGCACTCATCTCATGGGACCAACACATTCCTTTGATCAGTACATTCTACGGGAATCACATTTCGATATTCACCTTATTGATGACCGCGTCAACTATTCTATATACCAGAATGAATCAGCAAATGACCGCAGGTACGGGTTCAAGCGAGCAGATGAAACAAATGCAGATCATCATGTATGTGATGCCGCTAATGTTCATGTTTGTTCTGAACAGTTATCCTGCTGGACTTACGTACTATTACTTTCTTAGTAATATAGTAACCTTCAGCATGCAGTGGGGAATCCGTAAAAGCGTCAATGATGAAGCGATTCTTGCTAAGATTGAAGCTAAAAAGGCACAGCCTAAAGGCGAGAAGAAAAAGAGTAAGTTTCAGGCACGACTCGAAGAAATGCAACGCCAGCAAAATCTCAACAGATCGCAGCGTAGAAAATAATTTGGATTTTTTCCAGCAAAAAGCCCCGCCAAGAGCGGGGCTTTTTTATTCAACACATTTCAATAGTTTGATTTTCGAAGTGGATGATTGTAGGTCCGCCGGTACACCCACCAATTTCTTCGAGATAAATGTCTTTCTCGTCGTTGCTGATGATTCATTGTCCGCTTTAGTGCTTTCGTAATGTACCCTCTTCAATCACATCACCTGGTTTGGCACCCATCCAAAGACTATTGCTGTTCTTAGATATTTTAAGGGTAATGTGACCGTCGTTAAGATTAACGATCACTTCATCGCCCATGGTTTTTCCACCCCACTCGGCAAAGGCAATCTCGAACCTGTAGGTGCCGTTTAGAAGTATTTCGCTTTGTGGCGGGTCGGTAGTCGAGAGCCAACAGGTCAGTATAAGGCTGAGTGGGGCGTGCATGGTTTCATGACAAAAAAAGCCCCGCAGTTTCCTGCGAGGCTTTCATAAATGTGAAGATCAGTGGTTAGTCAACGTGTGTCACAACGCCATTGATGTAATCATAGTCTCCTGAACCGTCTTGACGAAGTTCCCAGATGATCGTTGCGATGCTGAAGTCAGCATCCATTCCAGCAGGAAGCGTGGGCTTGTTGATATGGAACTGGAATGGCGTGTAGCGTGTTCCGTAGATATCTCCTGCTGCATAAGCATTACCCAACGGGTTGATATCTCCTAGATTCATTCCCCATGGTCCTAATGAAGTAGTGGTAGTGTCGCTAGTAGCGGCATCAGAGCTTTCAAGCCAGCCTACGATTGCTGTAGTCGCATGGTCATAAAGCACTTCGTCATGTGTGTATATTGTTCCAGAAGTAATAAGCGGTGTTCCTGCTACTACCGCCGCGTCTTGAGCCCAAGTCGTTGGCGTTGTTCCAGAACCGGTACTTACTTTAGGGAGTGAACTTACCTGATTTAAGTCTGCACCGTTACCGTAGTCTTTCGCAACAACGCCGTTTAACAGAAGGTACGATTGAACCATGTAAATGTTTTCCGTTTTCGTTTCAAGAACTTTGATGCGCGGGTAAACCGTGAATCCAGTGCCCGCATCGTTAGTCATAGCATCTGCTTCAAGACTGAAGGCAACTTCTGCCATTGTCGCTGCTGCAGCTGCAGTAGCTGGACTTTGACCAACATCGGTATTGTTTACATAAAAGTTCGGTACACCGGAAGTAGGGAAGTTATCGTCAAACTTTGCAGAAGCTTCATTATCTGTTGAGAACCAATCACCAACGTGATTTGCGATTAACACGACGCTATCTCCCAATATACCGTCGAGAGTTGCCATTATCTCGGCACCATTAGGGCAGTATTGACACCAAGCTCCTGTGGTCTCAATGACCAACGGGCGAACAACGCCGCTAACAGTTAATGAATCTCCAGGGTATGTCGCTGGTGCAGGTTCTGGACCTCCAGTATCACAAGAAGTGATGAATAATGCGCCGAAAACAGCGCTTAATGCGATTAATTTTTTCATAGGTCGTAATATGTCTTTTAACAACTCACTAAATTATCGAAAAATCATCAATCATTTACATGAAATATGTAAACGGGTAGATGGTCCGAGTATCCGTAGGTGTAGAATTGTCCTAGATAGGCTCTTTTAGGTTTATAGCCGCCCCATTTAGCGTCAGTTTCCAACAAGAGTGGCGGCGCAAGAATCCTGCCTCGATACTGTCTTTTGCTTCGGTATAGCGCGAGATCAATATGCTGCCATCGGCCTTGAAACTTGTAGGTGCCATTAATGTTTTTAGGATGCGAAAAACCAGGGGCAGTCCAGCCGCTGCCTATGATGTTTTGAAAATAATCTGCGGTAGATACATCGTTAAAGTCCCCAACTATTAATTGGTTTTGGGCGCTATCGCATTCCAATTCCGCCAAAATTGCCAATAAAGCCTTTTTTCGGAAGGGCGCGCTTTTTAATGCACCGCCTCTTTTTGAGGGGAGGTGGACGATGACACTGGTTAAATCGATACTGTCTTTTTGCGACACACTTCTTGAGGCTAAGAGCAACGCATCTCGACTTTTAAAGTGGCCTGAGCTGTAAGTAATGGGTTTACTTTGAAGGATTCGGGAAGTGCTAAGATTAATAAGAGCGCCACAATCGATGCCTCTGTGGTCAGGACTATCAAAATGTACAATTTGCCAAGGTCCGAGGCTTCTAATTGCTTTGTGCTTTGCTAAATCCAGGAGAACTGTGCGGTTTTCTACTTCGGCAACGGCAATAATATCGATAGTATGTTCTGTAGTATTCATTGCACACCGAAGTGCACGAGCAGTCTGTCTAATTTTCAGAAAATAGGTTGGGCTGGCGTAGGAGTATGCCCCGTTTGGTGTAAAATCAAAGTCGTTTTTACCTCGATCGTGCAAAGTGTCAAATAGGTTTTCGACATTATAAAAGAGGATGTGTTGTGCGAAGCCGGAATAGGAGCACAACGAGAATAACAAGCAATAAGTAGAAAGGATAAACCGCATGTGCTCATAACGGCGATTTTCTGCTTATTTATATCCTGTGTTTATAAACAGAGGGTATCAACATTTACTCGAAATACAGCAAGGAAGAGTCGCCGTAACTTAAGAATCGATAATCTTCCTGTAGGGCATGTTGGTAGACTTCCTGCCAGCGTTTTCCAATTCCAGCGCTAACTAATAGAATAAGGGTCGAGCCGGGTTGATGGAAGTTGGTGATGATACCTTTGACCGATTTAATCCGATAGCCAGGCTTTATCATTAGCTGTGTTTTTAATGCAATCGATCGAATATTGTGGGTTTTCAAATATTCTAAAAGCGCTGAATACGCTTCTTCGGTACTAAAGGAGTTGTCTAAGGAGTATGCTTCGAATTGGCCCAAAGCTTCTAATGGCTCACCTTGCAAAATTTTAACTCCCATCCAATGGCAGCTTTCTAGTGTTCTCAAACTCGTCGTTCCAACCGCGAATCTAGTGCCTTTATGAGCTAGGTAGTGTTCGAGCCAATCGCGACTTAAAAGCAATTCCTCTGAATGCATTTCGTGCTTTTCGACTGCGCCATCGTCTAAAGGCTTGAAGGTCCCGGCACCGACGTGAAGCGTAACTTCAAACCAATGGTGATTTTTTTTTGTTAACTGATCAAATAACGTTTGGGTAAAATGCAATCCAGCCGTTGGAGCAGCAACAGAGCCATTACTTGCCGCATAAACGGTTTGGTAACGTTCAACATCTGCATTTTCCGCATCCCTATTCATGTAGGGTGGCAGTGGAATTTTACCAGCAATTTCCAATACAGTGCTAAAAGTAGCTTCGCTGTTCCAGCTAAAATGAATTACGAAAGCGTGACCCATACGTATTCCTTTTTTAGCCGTAAGGACTAGGCCGTCGCCGAGATCTAAATGCAGCGTATGATCTTTCCACCGTTTAAGGTTACCGACGAGACATTCAAATTGTACCTGGTGCGTGGCGTTCATGCTTTCTTCAACACTCCTGTTATAAGGCCCCAGACAAAATACCTCGATGGGTTTGGCGCCCGTGGTCTTGGTAAAATGAAGACGCGCTTTTACGACCCTCGTATTGTTAAATATGAGCTGGGAGTTTTCTGGGAGGAGATCATGAAGTTCTGAGAACCGTTGGTCTTCAATCTTACCATCGCGATACACAAGAAGTTTGCTAGCATCGCGTTGTTCCAATGGGTGGATAGCGATGCGGTGTTCGGGAAGCAGGTAATCGAAATCGGACTTTTGCATGGTAAATTAGCTCGATGCAAATGTAGGTATCGCTACCTTTACCCAAAGAACGAATTCTCGCATGCCTAAAAAGATCATTCTTTCCACTACCAACGACATCAGCACGGACAACCGCGTACACAAGGTGGCCATGCTGTTGCTGGAATTGGGGTACAATGTGCATTGGGTAGGGAGGTTACAGCCGAATAGCGTGCCTCTCGATAGGCCGTATGAGACTACGCGAATGCGTCTGTTGTTTAAAAAAGGCGGTCTATTCTATGCAGAATTTCAAGTGCGGTTATTTTTCTTTCTTTTGCTGAATAGATCGGCGGTATTCGTGTCGAATGATCTCGATACATTGTTGCCTAATTATTTAGTTTCACGTCTTTACCATTCAGAACTCGTTTACGACAGTCATGAATATTTTTGTGGCGTTCCCGAGATACAAGGAAGGTGGGTTAAAAAGGTTTGGCTTGCTGTAGAGCGATTAGTTTTTCCCAAGCTAACACACTCATGGACCGTAAATGAAAGCATTGCTGACCTTTACGAAAAGGATTACGGTATTCGACCTCAGGTGTTTCGGAACATAAGTCCGAAGCCGCATGCATTTGAGCCTAAAACAAGGCGAGAATTAGGTCTGCCGGAGCACTTGTGTATTGCAATAAACCAAGGTTCAGGAATGAATGTTGACCGAGGCCTAGAAGAAGCAGTATCCGCGGTTGCAGGTATGGAAGGATGGCTTTTGATCTTGGTGGGCAGTGGAGATGCTATCCCAAGTTTAAAAGAAAAAGTAGCTCAAGAAGGTTGGCAGGGGAAAGTGAAATTTATTGATCGCATGCCTTATGACCAATTATTGCACTACACGGCCGCTGCTGATGTGGGTTTAAGTCTAGATAAAGATTCAAATATCAATTACCGTTTTTCGCTCCCGAATAAGCTCTTCGACTACATCCATTGCAACACACCTGTTGTGACTTCTCGGGTAATTGAGGTAAAGCGCATTGTTGAGGACTATAATGTTGGACTAACGGTACATGTGGAAAATATATTAGCCTTACGAAGATCAATTGCTGCCGTTGCTGAACATCGGGAAGCCTATGATCCAGGTTTAAAGCATGCTCAAGAAGCTTTGAGTTGGGAAAAGGAGTGTATTCCGCTTAGAAATTTCTACGCCCAATTTTTATAGTGTGTCTCGACAAACGGAGGAGCTTGTAAAAGTCAAAAAGCAATACACTTCGTACCCCACCGATGAGCAATGCGCGTATACTGCTTGCAAATAGGAATCTTAATAGTCGAACTAAGTGCACTATTCCCGAACGTTGAAGTTTTCGGTAGACGGCAAATAATCGGACCTCTTCGTCAATTTTACCTTCTCTAATAAGCGCTGCGAGGTTATCCACGGCAAGGTCAGTTTTGTCAAGAAATTCTACGTCGCTATCTCCGTCTAAATGGTAAGCCGGATTTTCGATGTGTGTTATGGTTTTACACGCGTAACGCAATTCTTGTCCGAATAGAGTGTCTTCGTGCCCGTATTGTTTTAGACGTTCATCAAAAGGATGTTGAAGGAAAGTAGCGCGTAAAATGGCGAAATTAAAGGCACTAAAATTTGCATGAGGGCTTTCTGTACGTTGGTGCGCAGGTATGGCTTCTTTGCGTTGGCCGATCGCATAACGAAGACTAGAGCGGTTCAGCTGGTATGCTGTTCCGCCGACGACAACTTCAGCTTCATTTAGGGCGGTACAATAGGCAACAAGAAATCGATTCGGATGCACGGGAAGTGCGTCAGCGTCAAGAAACAATAAGTACTTACCCGTTGAGGCTTTGGCTATGGTGTTTCTATTGTTACTGCGCCCAAGGCCATTAGGATTATGGAGGTAACGCAAGCTGTATTGGGTCTCCCATTGCTGCGCGTCAGCGGCGGGTTTTGGGTGCTGATCGCCTGCGATGATTTCAACAGTCCAATCTTCAGATAAAGCATGCCTCCCTTTGTCTAGGGCGTATAAAAGTGCGCCGAGATTGTCACCGTAACTAGCAATGCAAATGCTCAACGTATTTTTAATAGGCGCGTCCAAAAGATTCTAGAAGGCTTGTACTTGAGCGCTGCTTACTCCGCCGTTTTCCACTTTTAGTGTGCGGTAAGCATATTTATGGATCAATTGGAAATCGTGTGTTGCCATCAAAACAGCCTTGCCTTGTTCAGTTAAACTAAGTAATAAGCTCATGATTTCTTCTGAGGTACGCGGGTCTAAATTTCCTGTTGGTTCATCGGCAAGGATGATTTTAGGATCATTTAACAGTGCACGCGCTATGGCTACTCTTTGCTGTTCTCCACCTGAGATCTCAAAGGTGCTCTTATGCTTTTTATTCTGCATACCTACTAAGGATAGAACTTCTACAATTCTCGTGGCACGTGCTTCCTTGTCTTTCCAGCCTGTTGCACGAAGAACAAAATCTAGATTGCCTTCAACGCTTCGATCGCTGAGCAATTGAAAGTCTTGAAATACGATGCCTAAATCGCGACGTAAGGCTGGGATGCTTTTATCTTTTAGTCCGTTGAGTTCGTGATCTGCAACCCGGCCTTCTCCTTGCGTTAAGGGCAAGTCACCGTAAAGTGTTTTTAGAACTGAGCTTTTACCTGATCCCGTTTGCC
Organism: Cryomorphaceae bacterium; assembly: GCA_002685435.1. The sequence continues at coordinate 8,124 of NYXD01000131.1, forward strand.
CAATGAGATATACGAATTCACCTGCACTGATTTCGAAGTTTACCGCGCTAAGAACGAGGTGTTTGCCTTGGAAAATAGATGCGTTTTTTAAAGCGACTAAAGCCATTGAGTAAAAGATCAGTTATAGGGCTACAAGCTATTAAATCCTCACTAGAATACATACCAAAGTAGCGAGGTTCTGCGTTTTTTCATGTGAATAACTCCCCTTAATAAACCTGTTTTACCGTACCACGTGCGAAGGGCTACGTTTATTTTTAAGGATAAACCTGAAAATGATGAGAAGATTTCTCTACAGCGCGTTGTTGCTGGCCTTTACTCATTTAGGTATGGCTCAAGAAACACCTTTGGAGGCGGGACTTGAAGCAACCTACAGTGAAAGTGTTAATTTGTTTGAAGACGGACTCTATGCAGCCGCAAGAGTTGGTTTTGACGAACTGCTTGAGTCTAATTTACCGACGCAGAGCTTTTTGAAGGAGGAGAGTAGCTTTTATCGAGCGCTCTGCGCACTTTATCTGATGAATGAAAACAGCGAATACTTTTTGACGTATTTCGCTCAAACGTATCCCTTGAGTCCGCGTTGGCAAGAAGCACACATTACAGCGGCAAATTATTACTTTAATAATCGCAGATATAAGAAAGTCGTACAATGGCTTGGGGCCATTGATCAGCAGGATGTTGCGTCAAGTTTTAGAAGTGAATACTATTTTAAATTGGCTTACAGTTATCTGATGGCCAAGGATGTAGATAAGGCTCGAAATCTATTTTTTCAAGGCAAGGATTACAAAGGAGAATACCGCAGTCATCACAGGTACTATTATGGACATATTGCTTACCAGGCAGAACAGTACAGCACCGCTGTTGAGCAGTTTAAGGTGCTCGTGGGTGACGATAGATTTGGAGGCGTAGTGCCTTATTACTTAAGTCAGATTTACTACAAGACGGGCGAAATTGATGAATTACTGCGTGTTGGAGAGGAGTTATTGGAGCAAGCGGTAGCCTCAAGAGCTGCTGAGGTTGCAAAACTCATCGGGGAAGGCTATTACCAAAAGAAAGATTGGAAATCAGCAGCACTATATTTGGAAAAACACCAGGTGCTTGGTGGTAAGCTAGACCAGCAAGACCATTATAAATTAGGTTTTGTGCTTTACAAGACTAACCGTTACGAAGAGGCGATAAGTGCATTTAATAAGATTCACAATCGGGGAGATGATTTAGGGCAGAGTGCTTATTACCATCTGGCAGATTGCTATTTAAAAACCGGCAAAAAAACCGAGGCTCAATCCGCTTTTTTCCGTGCTAGTGAAAGTGGAAAAGATCAGTCGCTACGTGAAGACGCCTATTTTAATTACGCAAAATTGGCCTATGATTCTAGTACCCCTTTTGAACAGCCTTTAGATATTTTTAAAGCCTTTTTAAGCACCTATCCCAACAGTCGTCACCGACAAGAAGCGAATGAATACCTCGCGAATTTATACCTAAACTCTAAAGATTACGAGAGTGCGATGAAAGCAATTTCGGCTGCAGGTTTAGATCAGCCGACTATGCAAGGCGCGTATCAAAAGGTAGCTTATTTCAGGGGAGTGCAGCATTTTAATGCAATTCAATATACCGCTGCAAGGCGTTTATTCAATAAGTCTTTAGACTATCCATTAAATAATATCTATGCGGCCTTAGCGCATTATTGGTTGGCAGAGATTGCATATAGAGAAGACGATTTTGATGCGGCGCTCATAGAAATTAGTATGTTCGAGGCTACGCCGGGTTCTGCAACGCTCAGTGAATACAGACGCAGCCTTTACAACAAAGGGTATGCTTATTTCTCGAAAGAAGATTACCGCAATGCGGCAACTACTTTCCGGTTGTTCCTGAATAGTGCTAAACTTGGGAAAAAATTGGCAAACGACGCGGAACTTCGGTTGGCGGATTCCTATTTTATGACGGCCCAATATGCGAATGCCATAACGTATTACACTACTTACCTCGGAAGGAAAGTACCCGATGCTGATTACGCGGCATTCCAACGTTCACTTTGTTATGGATTAGTTGATGAACCTCAGAAAAAGGGAGATGCTTTAGAAGCGTTAGTTAAGCGATTCCCAAATTCTGTTTATGCAACAGATGCGTATTTTGAATTGGGCGAAACGTACATGAAATTGGGCAAAAACAAGCGTGCTGAAGGGATCTTTAATTCCTTTATAGCAGATTACCCCAAGAGTCGTTTTGTGAAAAATGCGCATGTAGCACTGGGTTTGATTTACCGTACACAGGGGAATGGCGCAGCGGCTTTAACTGCTTTTAAAAGGGTTGTCGAAACGTATCCAAATACCCCTGAAAGTAAAGAAGCATTAGGACTGGCGAAAATTCAATATTCAGAATTGGACCAATTAGGCGATTATGTAGATTGGATACAAACACTTACGGGGACAGATATTGGCCAGAGTGCGCTGGATTCGACACTTTACAATGGTGCATTTGATCGTTACAGCTTGGGAGATTGCCCTGGTGCGAAAAAAGGCATGCTGGAGTACCTCGCTAAATTCCCTGATGGCATTTTCCAAGTTCCTGCGAATTATTACATGGCTGAATGTGCTTTCGCTGAGGGCGATGATGCAATGGCGACCTCAGGTTATGAAGCCGTAGAGCGCTCAGGAGAATTGAGTTTCCGTAAAAGAACAGTAGAGCGCTTGGCGAGCTTGTACTATGCGGATGAAGATTTTGAAGCTGCGTTTACATATTTCCAGCAAGTGGTAAGTCTAGTCGGGAATGCAGATGAAGGTCGTCGTGCGCGCCTAGGCTTAATGCGTTGTGCTAAAGCATTAGAGGATGTTCCTGTCGTTATGCAATATGCTGAAAGCTTATTGCAGGATGAAGGTCTTCCCGCAGAATGGCGGTCAGAGGCATTAATGAATGCTGCACGTAGTGCATTGCAAATGAGCGACAGTGCCAATGCAAAACGCTATTACACGCAGGTAGCAGAGGAGATTAAAGGAGAGGCACAGGCGGAATCGAATTATTATTTAGCTGAATTCGAATTTGTACAAGCTAAATATGAAGCTTCGAATGAGCGAATCTTCTGGATGATTGATAATTTACCTACCTATCCACAATGGCGATGGAAATCTTTATTGCTTATGGCAAAAAATTATGCCGGCCTTCA
>NYXD01000132.1 GCA_002685435.1 Cryomorphaceae bacterium
ATTGGCTGAAAATGCACGAACCGATTCCCAAGACGAACTGCTTTCCCTTGTTGAAAAACGGTACAAAGGCGGCCTTGAATTGCGGCAATTACTGGGCGATCAGCACATTGACTACCGCCCGGTAGGCGGATACGAACTGGATTTCAAAGGCGACTTGCACGAACGTACGGCCTCATTCAACAACTGGCTAAAGCCCCTGTTTAAAAAGCCTGTTTTCTCTAATGCAACGGACCAGATTCCCCGATTTGGGTTCCAAACGAGAGCCGTCAAAGGACTCGTAAAAAACCTATTTGAAGGAAGCATTGATACCGGAAAAATGATGAACGCTTTTGCGCGAAAAGCCCGCGAAGCTGGCGTGCAATTCTATACGCAAACAACCGTCCAGCACTATGAAGAGCAGGTCGACGGGGTTGAAGTCAGCGTCTCCACTGCAGACGGTCCACTCCAGCTTTTATCGAAACAATTAGCCTTGTGTACAAATGCATTCACAAAAGCGCTACTACCGGAAGTGACTCTTGAACCTGGTCGCGGCATGGTTCTCGTCACAAAACCACTATCGTGGGCACCACCAGAAGGAACGTTTCACTACCACAGCGGCTATAACTATTTCCGAAATGCAGGCAACAGAATTCTAATAGGCGGAGCCCGTCACCTTGATCTTAAGGGCGAAGCCACGACACAAGAAGGCATCAACAGTCTACTAGAAAGCCAACTTAAAGAAGATCTCAAAAGCTTCATTGCACCTGAGCGTCCGCTGGAGATCGACTATGCATGGTCAGGAATCATGGCATTTGGCGAGGAAAAGACACCGTTGCTATTATCCCCATCAAGCCGCGTTCATGCTGCAGTTCGGCTAGGCGGTATGGGGGTTGCTTTAGGCACGGGGCTCGGTAAAGAATTAGCCCAGCGGCTTGATTCTACAGCGTCTTAAGAAAGTCAATAATCCCGTTGAAGTACGTTTCTGCGTCATCGTACATCGTCATGTGTCCTCCCTCTGAGCAATACAAAAAGGTTCCGTTTTGGACTGAATCTGCAATGGCGCGCATAGCTTCTGGATCCATAGTGTCGTACTGCGCACCTATACTGAGCGTAGGCACTTCTATACGATGTAGATCGGCTGTTCTGTCCCAATTTTTAAGGGTCGCATCGCCAACCATACCAAACTCGCTAGGACCTTGAAGCTTTAAATACAAGGGATAATTCAACTTTGAAAAGCTTCTGTTTACTGGCTCTGGCCATTCTGCTAACGGGCGACGTAAAACATGCTCCGGATAGTAGTGCTCTTCGATCAGTCCTAAGTAACGTGGGTTGGTGTAATCTCCCGCCGCCTCGAAGGCCTGAAGTTCTTCTAGCACCTCTGCAGGCAGTTGCGGCCCTAGGACCTCTTGGGCATATTTCATGTATTCTGGAGCAGAGGCAACCATGTTTGAAATCACGAGGCCCTTCAGATTTTGCTGGTATTTCAACGCATATTCCATTCCTAAAATACCACCCCAGGAATGACCCAACAACACAAAGTTTGATGCGTCCAACCCCAAAGCTAGACGAACCTGCTCAACCTCATCAACGAACCGGTCAAGTTCCCAAAGTCGCTCGTCTTCAGGATTATCGCTATTACCCGACCCTAACTGATCATAGTAATAATACTCAACCTCAGCGTTTGGAAAATAACTGTCAGCAGATTCAAAATATTCGTGTGTGGCGCCTGGCCCGCCATGTAGTAACAACACCTTTAAATCAGGATTATTCCCTACCCTTTTCGTCCACACATTAAAGGTGCCTAATTCCGTTTCAACGGGGATCACCTTCACACCGCCGGTCCATTGATCGTCGCGCTGGGAATAGTCTAAATAGGTATCGGTGATGGATAGTTCAACCGTTTCGGTGGTTGTGCAAGCGACAAAAGCAGTAAGTGTAAGGAGGTATAGCAGATTCTTCATAACCATGGTTTTATTATTGACGCTGAAGTCTAACAGCGCTCTTAAAGCTACCAACTTTCTGATAATCAATCGCAAGAACGCACCGCGAATTAATCTTTACTACCCTAAGGTGTTAAAACCTTACCCCCATTTGAAGTACATTCCTGTACATATTTGTAGTGTAAAGATCCCGTTGATAGAAATAGCCAAACTGGAGTTTTATTCCCCCTATTTTATTGCTTGTCCCTATTCCTAATCGTAACGATTGATTTGACTCAGTGAATGAACCGTTTAACAGCTCCGCCTGAAAAGTAGGATCCCATTTGAAGTTTTTTATGGGCAAATCATATTCTCCACGTAGGCGAGATACAAGCTCATTTGAACCTGATCCAGATATGATCCAGCGTTGCTGAATAGCATATCTAAAATGGAGTTCACCTAACGGAAGTTGTATGTGTCGCTGCGCGTTAATTTGTGTTCTAAAGCGCTGAAAAGTTCCTTGATTGCCCCCTTGATTATCGAAAATAAAATAGTGACGAAGCTCTAGCCCTAAGTCCCATTTTTTACTCAGTTCTTTTTCAAGTTCTATATTAGTCAACCACTGATCGTGATCTTCAATACTATACTTAGCACGGTATTGGCCGCTCGTAGTGAGCGACACTTGTTTAGACAGCTTTGTCTTGTAACCTACTTTTGCCCAAACATGATTGGCGACAGAACTGTCCGTTTGCCCAAAAGCTAAAGCAGAGACAAACAAGCCTAATGCGAGTAGTTTATTTCTCATAATACACTTGTATTTGAGCGGTTCCTAGCGCATAATCCACTTTAGATATATTTATTTCTTGAACATCAATATTCATCTTACTTGCAAGGATTTCAACCTTCTCTTCTAGCAAACCGTTTTCTAAGTCTGCTACAGGGAATGTAACGTTGATTTTCTGCCTAAGAGGCTCCACAGCCTCTTCAACCAACAAGAAGCGCTCTAGTAAATAAATGAACCCTAGCACTAACCCGTTCACCACAACAAGCTCTAACCAGCCCTGTGAACCCGACGTCAATGCATTTATAACAGCTATGCCTATTGATGCAAACAAATACGTCATCTCCTGTGGCTTTAGAGCCTCCGTGCGGTAGCGAACGATGCCGAAAACAGCGAACATTCCAATGGCCATGCCAATCTGCATGTCAAAAGTCCTCAATGCATGTGCTAAAAAGAAAACAACCACAGAAATGATGAAGAAGCTGTAAACAATTTTGCGTGATTCGTAACTGTGCTTGCTTACTATCCGCATCTGAACAATATTGAAAATCAATATTAAAGCAAACCGAGTGAGCAATTCAAGCAAGGCGTTTTCTGAGAATGCAGTCATGAGATTTTTTTTGATCTAAGGCGAAGATAAACGAAAGCATCAACATCGCAGATTTCGCCGTATTTTTACACAATAATTTACACAAAATGACAACACCGTTTCTTTACATTGGCCCTGGTTTAGGCGTTGGCGCTGGTATCCTTATTGTCTTGGTTCTCGTGTTAATTGTAGCTGCATTTGGCTACCGTATTTGGTATACGATTAAAAAGGCCCGCAAGAAGTAAATGTGGACGGTCCTTTTCATAGCCTTCCCCACGCTTTCAGGAATACTACTGAGCATCGGGGTATTGCGTATGAAGAAGCCGTTTTTCAAACTTGCCCTCCACAGTGTAGCACTGCTTGATGTACTCATTTCTGAGCAAGACGACGATGAAAAGTTTGAGGCAGTCAATGCCCAAACCGCAAAGACCCTCAAATCGCTGCTGCTGAATCTCGCGCTCTTATCTGCGCTCATCGCGTTTACCTTTTACACCTATTACTACCTACCCGGTCACTTCTGGGCGGACGTATTGCCCGACCGGCAAAAACTTTTGGCCTTCGGTGTAGGTACACTGCTCCCCTTCTTATATCCCAAAAAGAAAAGAAGCGCCTACAGCCCTATGGCTCAACTGTTCCACCGCCTCATTCTTAACCACTACCACCTAGGAAGGGCATTGCTGAAAAGACAACTCAAAGGCATCGAACATCCCGTTCAAACAGACCATACCTCTGCCGTTTTAATTACTGGTTTAGCGCGAGCAGGAACGACCGCGCTCACACGTGCACTTACGGATCATGGCCCGTTCGCCTCTTTAGACTACAGCAATATGCCGGTTCTGCTCGCGCCCAGACTGTGGAGTAAATTCTATAAACCGAAGAAAAAGGAAGAAAAAGAGCGTGCACACGGCGATGGGATTAAAGTCGGGCTTGCCAGTGTCGAAGCACTGGAGGAGTACTTCTTTAAGGTGGCCACTAACGACCGGTTCATCTCTACTGCCCAGCTTCATTTACACGAGATCAGCGCGGAAGAAAACGACCTTTACCGCCGCTACACGAAAAGTCTTTGTGACAACGGTCAAATCTATCTCGCTAAAAACAACAATGCCATTTTGCGTCTGAAATCGATCCTGCCACAGAATTCAGATATGAAGGTTTTTATATTAGTTCGAGAGCCTCTTCAGCATGCTTTTAGTTTGATGAAGCAGCATCAGAAATTTGAAAAAGAACAGACGGAAGATCCCTTCATTTTAGAGTATATGAATTGGTTGGGACACCACGAGTTCGGACTGGGCCAATTGCCTTTTCATCTATCCGAAGCGGCCCCACAAGAAACCGACCGCGCACAACTCAACTACTGGCTCGAACGTTGGGTCGACTATTACAATTATGCGAAAACCCTCAGTAACATTCAGTTCATCGCCTACGAAGATTTCGTTGCCCAGCCAAAGAAGGTGCTTGAGCGCATAAGTACGGAAACGGGCATCGCATTGAAGACCGAAGACATAGCGCTTTTCCCAAAAGCGCCTGTCGATGTGCCGGAGCATGATGCGGGACTCGCCGCGCACGCACTGGACATTTATCGCGAAGTTGTGCCGTCACTCTCGGTATAAAATCGATAGGTTTTGCTACATTCAATCTGCTAATATTGCATTATCATGGATATCCATTCTACCTTAAAAACCGTTGTCCCTGAACTCTCCTCAGAGTTGCGTCAGCACCTAATGACTATAGGTGAATTAGAGCATTATGAAAAGGATGAATTAATTCTAGACTATGGTATCCAAGCCTGTTTCTTGCCTATAATTCTTGAAGGAAACGCACGTGTCATGCGCGGAGATATAGACGATCCCTCGAAAGAATTGCTCTTGTATTTATTAACTCCCGGTGAGATTTGTCCGTGTGCCGCTTTTTCCACCTTGCCAAAGGGGGAAATGCCCATCACCGTGGAAGCAGAAACGCCTACTGTGATACTAAACGTGCCTATTGGAGAATTAAATACGATGGCTACAAATTATCCGGAATGGCGCATGTATGAATTAGCCAATTTCCGCAAGCGCTTTGAAGAGCTGCTAAATTTAGTTGACAATGCTATTTTTAAGCAATTGGGCGCTCGTTTACGTGCCTACATAGAAATGCGCTGTCGTGTCAGCGGACATAAAGGAGTGGCGCTCTCAAAGGTCAAAATGGCATCTGAACTGGGCACCTCAAGAGAGGTGGTTAGCAGGCTGCTAAAGTCGCTTGAAAATGAAGGTGTCATCACACAAGACAAGGACGGGGTGCACCTCGTACATTAATCAAACGATCCCGACGATGCCGGGCTTTTTTTGACTTTAATTCAGGAGCAACCGCTCCGTATATGCCTTAGTCTGCGTTTGCAGTTGTAAGAGATAAGCGCCCTTAGGAAGCGTTGTGAAGTCAAAGTCTGTGATCTGTGGACCATCGGTTACAAGGCTGCCTTGCGCCGCCATTTTCCCGCGTATATCGCGCAGCGTCCATTCGACAGAAGTGCCTTGTGGAAAGTCAAATAATACATCAACCCATCCTGTGCTAGGGTTAGGGAACACCATAAATGGTTTTGTTTCGATCCGTTCAACCTCAACAACATCCATAAACGCCGCATCCGTCAATTTTACATCCGTATAAATGTGCCATTCTCCCGGAGCGTAAGACATCGGCGCTGTAGCGTTTGAAACGGTAAGGGTATCTCCTGTAAAATAGTCGTACCAGATTCCTGTATGCTGAAAATTAGGATACACGTCTTTTTGTGTTACTGCAAAGTTTCCAACAACGGTAGCCTGCATTGAGGCACCACTGAGGTTAATACGCTTTGAGGATCCGTTGAGGGCATACGTGAAATTCGACGTGTTGAACACATCATACTTCTTGCGCATGTCCATCATAGAAGCCATATAGAAATAAATTTTCTGGCGGTATTGGTCGTTGTAATAGTTCCAAAGAATGGGTTTTTCGCAAACGCGACAAGGATTGTCAATCGAGATATCATAGCCCAATTCTTCAAACATGTAAATCATCTTCGGCCCTGGAATGGTATAGAAAAAAGCGCTGGCTTGAATGATGCGGTCTGCACGCGTCGCCAGCGTTTTTGTATCGTACCCCCCGCTTGCATTACCGTAGGTCTTAATCTTGTACGAAGCGCGTTCTTCGTCGTGGCTTTCCATATAAGAAATGAGGTGCTTATCGTTCCATCCCCGCTCTTTGTAAATACCCCACTTAAAATCACTATCCGGTGTATACCCCATAGCCGCCTCATAATACTGATGTACGGCATTTCCCCAGAGCAACATGCCATAGTCGCTTAATTCCTTTTCCTCCTGATTGGGACCCCAATGCTCTAAAATGACATAGAAGTCCGGATCTACATTCCAACATTCATCGGCCATGCGTTTAAGCGCTGAAATTCGGGTTGCTTGATAGCTGTCTGCATTTGAGCTGTTCGTAAAGCCTTTCGTAAAGTCAAATCGGATGCCATCAATATTGAAGTTTTCAATCCAGTAGGTATTAATTCTGTCCATGTAGTCGCGCGTCGGCTGGACGAAATGATCAAAGTCGTTCCCCCAACAGTTTGGCGGGTGGGGACAATTTTGATTCATATAAGGGTTATTCGCCGCCGGACGATTATTGCCACTGTCCCACCACATTTGAGCAATGGGGTTTTGACCAAAGGCATGATTGAACACCTGATCCATAATCACCGCAATGCCGCGGCTGTGGCAACTGTCTACAAACTCTCGGAATTTATCCGGTGTACCGTAGTATTTGTCTAGCGCCATGTGAAACGATGGGTTGTATCCCCAACTGGAATTGCCTTCAAATTCTGAATTAGGCATCAATTCTATGGCATTCACACCCAAGCGCTCGATATAATCTAGCGTATCAATCAACGACTGATAATTACGTGTAGAAACGAAGTCACGAATAAGCAATTCATAAATCAATAGTTCCTCTTTATCGGGCGCATTAAATGTGGTATTATTCCACTGGTACACTGGCTTTGCGGTTTCGTACAAGGAAACAATACCTGTGGTATTTCCGGTCGGATAGCTGGGTAGATTGGGGTAGGTCACACTGGAAATGTATCCGTCGTTCCAAGGATCTAAAACCTGCTCTGAGTACGGGTCCGCAACCCGTAAATCACCGTCCATCATGTATTGATAGGTGAAGGGTTGTCCTGCGGGAACTGGCATCTCTAGAAACCACCACGCTCCTCCGGGGGTGCGGGTCATCGCGTTAAGTGTATCCGGTAAAAAGTCGTTCAGCGAGGTCAAACAATACTCACGGTTTTTGAACGGAGCATAGAGTTTGAAAAATACTGTAGTATCATTAAG
>NYXD01000122.1 GCA_002685435.1 Cryomorphaceae bacterium
GTACTGTAACTGCGATTACCGCTGCCCTCAACGGAAACTTAGCGCAAAAAAAATCCCACGATCTGCTCGAGAGCAGATCGTGGGACACTATAATTCTAGAGTTGCTCAACGCATACGCGTAGTTACCTACCGGCGCGTTCCATCTCTTTCTCGTAGGTCTCTTTGAACTTTTCATAGTTGTAATCAACCATGATCTTGTCGTTTTTCGAAAGTGCTTTGTAGTAATTTTTAACGATTTTCTCGCCGTCCAATTCTATAGCGATGTAGTACTTAAATTTACCGCTTGATTGTACTTGTGTGACACGATCACAAACCACGACGGAACCATTTAAGCGCTCATTAATGATCGTACGCGAGTTTTCTTCAAAACGCTCCAACACTTCTTCAACGTTGTTGACTTCCATGCTCTTCACATAGTTATCGGCCACCACTTTCATAGTACTATTGATCATGCCAGCAAGTTCTGTACGTGCATTACTCAACGCTTTTTTCTTAGCAACATTCATGTCGGCGCTCTCACCGAAACTGTAGACACGGAACGTCTTTTTGTCACTTTTGAACTCTGAACAAGGCAGTACCTGTTCGATTTCACCTTTTGGTACTTTTGTTTTAGAACCACAGCTGGCTAATAAAAGTCCTGCGCTAACTAAAGCCACTAAGAGGATTCTCGCTTTCATAATTCACGGTTTTACTGTTAATTAATATAGGTAGGTTAAGGTACGGAGTCCTTATTTGAATTATTCCAAAAGGCGTGCCAAAATCTACCACTTCCCTTTTTGGACCAATTTCTCACGTTCCGATTCAAAGAATTCCAATGCCCGTTCTACCTGTAAATCTATATTCTTAATGCGCATGGTCGAATGACAGATGGTGCGCTTGCGACCGTCGGATAGCTTCTTCCATATGCGTTCTACGACTTCATCTTGCGCACGAAGCGCTTTGAGCACTTCGGGAACCGCAACACCGAGAGGATCTGGGTCTTCAAAAATTTCAAAAGCGACCTTTTCTCCGGTCAGTAAGCCGAGATCAGCCATGTTTTTTTTACTAATCATCATGCAACGCATTCCAGGAATATGTGAGTTTAACCCGCACTGAATGTGCCCTTTTCCATTAATTTTTAATACAATCCGGGTACGGTGCTTTTGAGGAAAATCTGCAATAATAGCAGTTGAAATGCTCAATACGTTGTGCGGCATGTTGGGGAACATAGGTTCTATAAAGGCCGTACCGGTATAGAGTGATTTCATTTTACCAAGGATCTGTAAATGACGTATCCGTTAAAAACGCGGGGTCTGAAAATGTCTTTAAGAAGTCTAATAATCCCTGTTTTTGTGCTACGGACCAATTCCGACCAATACCCACAGCTTTCATATTAGGATCAAGAGTAGGTGATGGATGACCGCCCATTTCATAAAAATCAAGCACCTCAGCGAGCGTTTGAAAACGACCGTCGTGCATGTAGGGGTAACTGTATTCAACATTGCGTAACGACGGGACCTTGAACTTACCGCGGTCTGAAGGATCTCCGGTAACCGCCTCGCGTCCGGCGCCCACAGCATGCGCACTGTCTAATCCATTGTTTGTAAATTGAAGGAGTCCATGTGCACCCATTTGGTACCCTGTGGTTGCTAAACCGTGACAATGGAAACAATCGCCTTGTTCGTTATTAAAAATATCAAAACCCAATTGTTCTGAAGGCGTAAAAGTGTATGTACCCTGAATATACTGATCGAGCTTGCTACCACCACTAACCAGAGTACGAACATACTGAGCCAGTGCTTTCGTGGTATTTTGTCTTGTTATGGGGTCGTCTGTTCCAAATGCGTCGGCAAATAGCTCAACATAGGCAGGATCCTGGGCCAATTTTGCAAGTACATCCGGCCATTGCGCATGCATCTCAATAGGGTTAACGATAGGGTCTTGTACCTGATCTTCTAAACTGTTTTCGCGTCCATCCCAGAAAAAGAAATCTTGCCAGGCCATGTTCGAAAGCACCATGGCATTTACTGTTCCTACAACACCATCTATACCGGTAGAATATCGAGAAGGCTCTGCAAACCCGTGTTGTTGGCTGTGGCACGAACCACAGTTTTGCGTATTATCACCTGAGAGCCTTGGGTCAAAGAACAAATGACGACCCAACTTGACGCCCTCTTCGGTGAGCGAATTATCCAGCGGTACATCCGGTGTTGGAAAATGGGAGGGGTATTCTAAAGCTAGAGGTGTAGGATTGTGCAACGGCTCTTCGGGCCCACAGCTCGCAGCTATGAACAACATGACCAATGGCACTAAAACTAACTTACTCTTCATCTTCTCTATTTGGCTCTACCGAACTAGTGTAAGCATCGAATTTACGAATGACTTCCTGCATGTCCTCTGGTAAAACACTTTCATAGCGATGTTGTTCGCCTGTTTTCGGATGCGTAAAGCCTAAACTCTTTGCGTGCAAGGCGTGACGGGGGCAAGCTTTAAAGCAATTCATAATGAACTGCTTGTATTTTGTAAACGTCGTTCCTTTCAAAATTTTATCTCCACCGTAGCGTTCATCGTTGAACAAAGGATGGCCTAAATATTTCATATGAACGCGAATCTGGTGGGTACGCCCCGTCTCCAGTTTACAACTGACAACAGTTACATAGCCGAAGCGTTGGAGCACCTTATAATGCGTTACTGCATGTTTTCCTTCGCTTCCGTCTTCGAAAACTGCCATTTGTAATCGGTCGGATAAACTTCTACCGATGTGGCCTGTAATGGTTCCTTCATCTTCTTTGACATTGCCCCAAACGATCGCGATGTATTCGCGTTGTGTGGTACGGTCATAAAATTGCTTCGCAAGATGGCTCATCGCTAATTCTGAAGCGGCCACTACCATAACACCTGTGGTGTTTTTATCCAATCTGTGAACCAGACCAGGGCGCTGCTCACCGCTCGAACCTACAGGTAAATTTTCAGTCAAATATGCTAAAGCGTGAACCAAAGTTCCGGTGTAATTTCCATGACCGGGATGACAAACTAAGCCCGCTTCTTTGTTTACGACAATAACGTGCTCATCACGGTACAACAGATCCAACGGGATGTTTTCTGGAACAATCTCTGTATCGCGCGGAGGATCTGCTAGTACTAATTCGACTGTATCCCCAGCTTTTACTTTGTAATTGCTTTTTACCGGTAAGCTGTTGACATGAATGGATCCTGCATCGGCGGCCTTTTGAATACGACTGCGGGAAGTGTCCTCTAGAAAATTGAAAAGAAATTTATCTACGCGCAGTGGATTCTGACCTTTATCGGCAGTGAAGCTGTGGTGGACATACAGTTCATCATTAGAAGTACTATCGTGCTGCTCGTCCATTAAATTTTGATCCATTTCGTATAGGTTAGAGCGCCGTTTTTAAGGGTGCGTATGAGGTACATACCTTTTGGCAAAGGAGTGATGTCCAATTCTATTCTTTCTTCGCCGTTCGCAACCGACAGCACTTGTCCATTAAGGTTTTGTATGGCAACTTCAAACTGGCCTGCCTTTTTTGACGCAACAGTTACCCAATGGCTTGATGGATTAGGATATATTTCAAATGTATCCATAGTGGGAGCTGTCACAGCCATAGTAGCCGGAGTGTAACGAAAAAATGGTCGAAGTACTAAAGTACCAGGTTCTAAAGACGGATACCAATTAAAACCATCGCCATAATACCGCGGCATGGTGTTGGGCAACGCGCGTTCTTGATCGAGGCCTACATACATGGTGGTAACGGGAGAAACATCGACATAACCGATCCATACAGCTGGATAGTCGCTGATATCCACTGCAGAGTCTAAAGCGAAATGAAAAATGTCATTCCGGTCCCAATGCACCGAATGTCGGTAGATCGAATCCGTCAAATATAAAAGTGCGCCAGGTGCAGAGCCAGAATCGGCAGGCGCCCAAACGGCCAATCTAAAGGTATATACTGAATCCTCGAACCACGCGAAATTCATAGAAACGCCTTTCAATGAATCGTTTAATCCTAGGCCGCCTGTTTTGAATTTTTGAGCAACGCGCGATCCCGAAACATTCTCAATCCCATACGCGCGCTCGGCTGTACCGTCGTCAAGAGCAAGGTAATTGTCTAATTGTAGCGTTCCGTGCACCGTATCGTTTTGTCGGGTCCCTGCTGCAGAACCGTCAAACCAAACCTTCGTTGTGACCTTTGTAGGACCACCTAACGTACCTAAGGCACCGACCGGAACGGCAACGTCAAACGTTAAGTCTTGATCGTGCTGTGTCGTCGTGATTACAGGAACAGCAGTTTGCTGTTGAATGAGTATCCCATTTTCTTCCCATCGGTATTGTCCTAGGTTTAAACTCCAACCTCCTGAAGGCACAGTTCCTAATCTGCGGTAGGTGAAAGTGAGGTTGTTAGGGCGGTTGGCTAAGGTATTGCTCATACTGAGCCACCACGGCCAAGATGCGTAGGGTCCATTGCCCAAAATGAGCGGATGGGGCCGAGCAAAAGCAGGTTCAGTCACAACGGAATCGCCCGGGTTTCTGTCTTTATCTAACTGCACGTAATCTACATTCCATACATCATAAGCTCCGCCGCGTGCACCGTAGGTGGCTAATCGGAAGCGGAAACCTTTCTTTAAAAATTGGCTTCCCGTCACTGGGATCATTGCCGTTTTAAAGGCATCTGCATTACTCGTTCCTTTTTCACCCCAAACCTGTGTCCAAGTCGAATCTACAGGCGAATAAAATAAAACAACCAAACTGTCTGAAGATGAGGGGGCCTCGCCTCTACCCGCGCGTTGGTATTGAAATGAAAGCCAAACATTCGTCGCACCCTGGAGATTGATGTAGTTTGAGCTTAATTGATCTGAAATACCATTTGTGGTTATGTTGCCCGGTTGATAGGGCTTTCCAAAGGCATTGCATCCGTCAAAAGTCGCTACACCAATAGAGTTTTGAAACAGTGGCATGGCATCATTGATCCAAACGTCTTGATCACTCCACAATTCCTGCGTAGGTCGATCGGAACCGTAACTAAAGTCATCAACGAAAGGGGGATTGAGTGTATCTGTTGTTTCCGTAGTGAAATGTGCCGTTGCTCCTCCGCTCAAAGGACGCGTTTGCTCAACTACTTGCGCTTGCGCAAAACTAAATGCACCTAAAAAAACAAACAGATAAAATCGCATAGTTATTGGGGTAAGGAATCTAAAGGTGTTGCTTCAGGCACGTCGGCATCAGAACGCTCTTCAGTCAGCCATAAATCGACTGAACTGCCCACGGGAACCTCAGCATCCATCTGAAATTCTGGAAACTGTCGCAATACAAACGCAGAAGAAGTATCGTTTATTTCACCATCTATTATGGTTGCCCCTAAATTCAAGCTGTAGGTCATAAGCGTTTGCTGTGCTTGGACATATGTCAGTCCTTTTAAATCCGGTAAAAACGCATTTCGATCGCTTTCGCCTCCACTCACATGTAAGACAAAATGACTCCCTGTTTGGTAAGGCGTTTGCTCTTCTGCAAGAACACCTTTTTCATCAATCACTTTCAAAACAAGGTCGTGGCTGAGGTCCGGAATGAGCACAAGACTATCTACAAAAAAACCTTTGTCCTCAAACTTACTTAATACATAGCTAAGCAGCTGGTCCTTGTAATTTGGCAAAGGATATTTTGGTAATGAAGACGGATTTGTGCTCAAAAAAAGTGTACGCCCCAACTTTACTTCTGAATAAGCCTTTGGAAAAACTTCCACTACCGCTCCTTCTTTTACACCGGGAACATAGTGCGTTGAATCGATCACTTCATAAGACAATCCTGCGGACTCCAGTGCTTCTAACGCTTCTGATAATTCCAGCAGTCGTATGTCCGGGACGACCACTGTTTTTGAATGTTGCGTTGTACTGTGCATCCACCACAACACTCCCGCAACGACCAACAGCACTCCCAAAACAGAGAAGAGCGCTGTTCTTAAAAAGGTTTTGCTAAAAAGAAAAAGTATCCACTGCTTCATGAGGTAAAGATACTTTTTATCATCCCGGAATCGAAAGCAGAGTTGCATTACATTTACAACTATGGAA